>CALLFA010000141.1 GCA_937997635.1 uncultured Saprospiraceae bacterium
TGTCTTCTCTAAAACTAGCAGATACAATGAAGTTTGCACCTAGTTGCATATACAACGCTGCCGTACCAGCATCTACGACAGAACCAATACCTAAAATCAATTCAGGTAATTCTTTGGCGCAGAACTTTGTGAGTTCGCCAAAAGTCTCATGTGCATAATCACCACGATTGGTAAATTCTAATGATCGAGCACCACCGTTATAAACAGCCGTAAGGACTTGTTTACACAAATCCAAATCTGCATTATAAAACAAAGGAATCATCCCTTGGTCTGCTAATGTCTGTAGTACGGTTAACTTTGAGAATCTTGCCATTTTAATACCTTGAATTAAAGCGCAAATTTAGAATAATACAGTTGAGATGGGCAAAAGTATGGAGGAATTTATTTGTCAATCAATGTTTGCTGATTTTTTCTTCTTGACAAATAGGAAAGAAGCTTTATTGCCTTTTTATTAAGGCATCATCTCTCGTACTCAAGTTCGGGACTAAACACGATTCATTGACTTAATCAATTAACAACATCCACTCATAAAACTGCTCGATCCACTTATCCGAAGGCAAGTCTTGTTTTTTCATCCCATATCCGTGACCACCTTCAGCATACATGTGCAATTCTGCAGGTAGTCCCGCGTTTAACCATTGCTTATAGATATCAACACTAGCTGGAGCTAATCGCAAAGGATCGTCAGTAGAACAAGCGATAAATATTGGTCCATAGTCTTTGGTGATTTCTTGTGGGTCAACAATATTCATCCATGCGTATATCGGTCCAACGAAATTAGGACATGCGTCTCCATCGCATTTGTATCGTGTCTCCATCGTGACTGCACCACCTGCAGAAAATCCTATCAAACCGATCTTATCTGGATCCAAACCGAGTTCTCCACTATTGGTCCTGATGTGTTTGATGGCATTCATCGTGTCTTCAACAGCAAAGGCTAAAATTTTTCTGGCCTTTGCTTCCACTTGAATGCCATCTTTTCCTAAATCTTTGACCCCATCTTCGCCAGTAGGTACGAGTCTGTACTTCAAAACAAAAGCGGCAATGCCTTTATTACTTAACCATCTCGCCACATCTCTACCCTCACTTTCTATGGAATGTGCATACATGCCACCACCAGGTGCAATGACAACAGACATTCCCGTCGGATTTTCTGGGATAAAGGCTTGCAACTCTGGCTGTGAAACGTTCGTAATGACAGTATTTTGCCAGTCTTCAGAAAAGAATTCACGTTCGGCTGTTTTCCATTGATGGCCATCTTCCGTTTTTGGGAGTTTGATTATCATTTGGGCACAGACTTGTAAGCTTATTAAGCAGATTAAAGAACTAATGATGATGCGCATTTGCTAAAATTACCAAATAAAGCATTGCGTTCGGTCATAATTGCAGTCTTTTTTAGATAATTTTGACAAGCTGTCAGCATTTTCAAAATGGTATAAAATGTGATCTAAAGACTCGTATCTTTGCACACTAATAATCAGTCATGTTTAAAGCATTACAGAAACTTTTTGGTTCTAAATACGATAGAGACGTTAAACTATATTCTCCACAAGTAAAGGAGATCAATAGCCATTTTCAATCGTATCAATCATTATCGAATGATCAATTGCGAAATAAAACCTTTGAGTTCAAAGAAAGGATAGCTCAACACTTAGAAGGCATTGATCAAGATATTGAAGAAATCACGAAAGCTGCATCTTCTGAAGAAGACATGTCTCGAAAAGAGGAACTCTACAAAGACCTTGATGAAGCTAAGAAAGAAAGAGACAAACACCTTGAAGATGTGTTAAAAGATATTCTGCCTGAAGCATTCGCTGTAGTCAAAGAAACAGCTAGACGCTTCACGGAAAATGAAGAAATACGTGCTACGGCAACAGATCAAGACAAAGACATCGCTGCTAAGCATCAGCATATCACAATCGATGGTTCAGATGCCATTTACAGCAACACGTGGTTAGCCGCAGGTGGTGAAATCACTTGGAACATGATTCACTATGACGTTCAGTTGATTGGTGGACAAGTATTGCATGATGGTAAAGTTGCAGAGATGCAGACAGGTGAAGGTAAAACACTTGTTGCCACACTTCCAGCATATTTGAATGGCTTGTCTGGGCAAGGGGTACACGTCATTACAGTGAACAATTATTTGGCACTAAGGGATAGTGAATGGGTAGGACCAATATTTGAATTCTTACACCTGACTGTTGATTGTATAGATAAATACAAACCGCATTCAGCCAATAGAATTGCTGCCTATAAAAAGGATATTGTCTATGGTACAAACAACGAATTTGGCTTTGATTATCTAAGAGATAATATGGTCAGATCAATCAAAGAGACAGTTCAGGGGAAACACCACTTTGCCATGATTGATGAGGTAGATTCTGTGTTGATTGATGACGCACGGACACCCTTGATTATTTCTGGTCCAGTGCCAACTGGTTCGGAAGAACAAGAATACTTGACCTTAAAGCCTAAAGTAGAAAAGCTAATTGCAGCACAAAGAAAATTATCTACACAATATCTTGCAGAAGCTAAACGCCTGTTTAAAGAAGGAGATACTGGACTACAAGAAGGTGAAGTAGGTATGTTTTTATTGAGAGCGTACAGGTCTTTACCAAAGTACAGACCATTGATTAAATTCCTTAGTGAAGAAGGAGTAAAAGTCACGTTACAAAAAGCGGAAAACTTTTACATGCAAGAGCAGTCGAAGCGAATGCATTTGGTAGATGAGGAATTATATTTCACAATAGATGAAAAAAATAGAGGAGTAGAGTTAACAGAAAAAGGCGTTGAATTTTTATCAAGTGGAGAATCTGATGATAACTTTTTTGTCATGCCCGATATCGCTGTAGAAATGCAAGCAATTGATGAAGAAGAACAAGAGCAAGGCATAAAGCTATCCGACGAACGGGATTCTCTCATACAGGATTTTTCCATTAAGTCCAGACGCTTACATGCCGTTAGTCAGTTGCTAAAAGCATACACACTTTTTGAGAAAGATGAAGAATATGTTGTCCTTGATAATCAAGTGAAAATTGTCGACGAACAAACAGGTCGTATGATGGAGGGACGTAGATATTCTGACGGATTACATCAAGCACTCGAGGCAAAAGAATCTGTAAAGGTAGGAGACATCACACAAACGTATGCGACCATCACCTTGCAAAACTATTTCCGGATGTATCACAAATTGTGTGGTATGACTGGAACTGCCGAAACGGAAGCAAAAGAATTGTGGGATATCTACAAATTAGATGTCGTTGTCATTCCAACAAATAGACCAATTGTCAGGAACGATGAAGAAGATTTAGTTTACAAAACAGCCCGAGAAAAATTCAACGCTGTCATAGCTAGGATTAAAGCATTCACGGAAGCAGGAAGACCTGTTCTTGTCGGTACAACGTCCGTAGATGTATCTGAAAAATTAAGTCGAATGCTCAATTTGCAAGGCATCAAACACAATGTATTGAATGCCAAGCAACACCAAAGAGAAGCAGAGATTGTGTCAGAAGCTGGTCACGCTGGTAATGTCACTATAGCCACAAATATGGCAGGTCGTGGTACCGATATTAAATTAACGGCCGAAGTCAAAGCAGCAGGGGGATTGGCAATTATAGCTACAGAAAGACACGATTCTAGACGAGTAGATAGACAGTTGAGAGGGCGGGCAGGTAGACAAGGTGATCCGGGGTCGTCACAGTTTTATGTGTCATTGGAAGATAATCTGATGCGTTTATTCAATTCAGAACGTATCTCCAAATTGATGGATAAAATGGGACACGAAGATGGAGAAGTCATCCAACACAGTATGGTGACTAAATCCATCGAACGAGCTCAACAAAAGGTGGAAGAAAACAACTTCGGTATACGAAAGCGTTTGCTGGAGTATGATGATGTGATGAACATCCAACGTGGTGCTATTTACTCCAAACGTAACAACGCGTTATCGGGTGATCGGCTATCGCTTGACATTAATAATATGTTTACTGCGATGACAGAAAGTCTCGTAGAAGATTACAAACGGATCAACAATTTTGAAGCCTTCAGAAACGAATGTTTACGCGTATTAGGTGTCGATCCAAAAATCGAAGCTGCTGACTTTGCGGAAGGTGAGAATGATGCTTTGATAGAGCAACTGCAAGATCAAGTTGGCGAGCAATATCAGAGAAAAGGAGATAAAATAGCACACATACTTGCCCCTATTGTCGAAAATGTATTCTTGAATGACGGCCACAGGTACAAACGAATTGCTATTCCATTTACAGATGGCAGACAAAAACCATTGCCTATATCAGCTGATTTGAAAGATGCTGTTGATTCAAAGGGTTCAAGTATCATGAACGATATTGAAAAGGCGGTCACACTTGCAATCATAGATGAAAACTGGAAAGAACATTTGAGGTCAATGGACGAACTCAAAGATTCTGTACAGTCAGCTTCATTTGAACAAAAAGATCCACTTGTCATCTATAAAATGGAGGCATACAAACTCTTCGAAGAGTTGATCTATAAAATCAATGAAGAGACCTGTGCGTATCTGATGAAAGGGAATCTCGTCATTCCTGGTGAAGGCTCTATTCAAGAAGCAAGAGTGGAAAAAACAGATCTGAGTAAGGTGAGAACCAGTAGAGAGGAGCAAATGGCAAAAGCTGCTGCACAAGGCGTGTCAAGAAGACCCGCGAAGCCAGAAACATTTAAGCGCGAAACGCCTAAAGTAGGGCGTAACGAACCATGTCCATGTGGAAGTGGTAAGAAGTATAAGCAATGTCATGGGAAGGCTTAGTGTGTTGTTTTGGATCCAAAAAGAACATATCTGCTAGGTGAAGCATGAGAACCCAAATGTTATGCATACTTGACAACATAGCATTTGCAGAAAACTTGCCTATGATGATGGATTAAACGTTAATTCCTCACCTTGTATCAAAAAGCAGTTTATTTAGATTATTTTGCTTTTAATTTCGTTATTACGTCGGGTCCTGAATAAGTCATTATACTAATATTATGAAAATGAGAATTACACTTTTGGCAGTAGCATTTCTGTTTACTCTTCAAGGTTATGCGCAAGGCATACAGATTAGAGAACATGATGGTGTCCAACAATTGATGTCTCATTACAAGAATCATCATCAACAAACCAATTCAGTCAAAGGCTATAGAATCCAGATCATTACAACTGATGATCGGCTCAAAATGGAAAATGCCTTATATAAATTTAGAAACCTTTATCCAGAGATGAATTCGGATTGGGAACATAAGATTCCTTACTATTTGGTCAAAGTTGGTGCTTTCAAAGAAAAGCTAGACTACCAAGGATTTTTAATTGAAATAAAAAAGGATTTCCCAGGCGCGATTCCTATCATCGCTGATATTAGAGAAGAAGAATTATTGGTGAATTGATTCATGTCTTCAATAAGAAATAGATCCCAAGCCAGTTTCGACTGGATCAGCTTTTCCTTATACATTAGTCTTGTCGTTATTGGAGGATTGATGTTGTATGCCACCGAGCACAATCAAAACAGTGAGTATTTTGTCCTTTCTGAATCACTTAAACGGCAGCTGATCTGGATAGGGATTTCACTTGTTATGTTTTTCATCTGCCTCTTAGTGGATTGGAAAGTGTGGTTGACATTTGCCTATCCCATTTTCGGGTTGTCACTGGTGCTCTTATTATTCGTGATTTTTTTCGGTGTCGAAGTGAAAGGAGCAAAGTCCTGGATTTCTTTAATTGGTTTTAGATTCCAACCATCAGAATTCGCAAAGTTGGCCACTTGTCTTGCCCTAGCAAGTTACATCAGTTCTATTCGGTTTAAGATAGGTGAGTTGAGGTCTGTGCTTACCATTTTTGCGATGATGATCATTCCTGCAGTGTTGATTTTAATACAACCTGATGCGGGGTCTGCCATCGTTTTTTCTTCTTTCTTAATTATGTTTTATCGGGCAGGATTGAGCCCTACGATCTATATTTTTGGTTTTTCTTTTGTTTTAGTATTTATTTTCTCACTGATCTTTTCTCCTTATTTGGTCATTTTGTGTTTGCTTATTGGGAGTCTCTTTTTCTTTTTGACCCAGTTGGATAATAAGCTATTATGGCTAGGAGCAGTAGCTTCCCTCAGTATTGCTGCTGGAATTTTATTTTACCAAGGATATGAATTTCCTGCTATTGGAGGCTTGGGGATTTTGGCAACTGTATTTATGGTGTATCTGATTCAACAACGGAAAACGACATTTTCAATAGCATTAATGGTGAGTGTTGTGATGCTTTCTTTCTTTTCGTTTGGGTCAAATTATGCATTTCACAATTTTCTAAAAGCCCACCAAAAAGACAGAATAAACGTTTGGCTTCAGCCAGAAAAAACTGATCCACATGGCTCAAGATATAATCTTGTCCAATCTCAAGCTGCTATCGGTTCGGGAGGTTTCCAAGGCAAGGGCTTTTTAAATGGGACAATGACTAAGTTGAATTATGTGCCAGAACAGTCGACTGATTTCATCTTCAGTACCATTGGAGAAGAACAAGGATTCATAGGGAGTTTTGGTATTATACTATTGTTTACCTCGTTGCTGATTCGCATATCGATAATTGGCGAACGGAGCAAGCAAAAATTCATCATGAGCTATGCGTATGGATTCGCAGGTATATTGTTTATCCACTATTTTGTGAATATCGGTATGACAATCGGATTAATGCCCATTGTAGGAATACCGCTACCTTTTATAAGTAAAGGAGGATCTTCTCTACTCATTTTTTCAATGATGATGGGAATTTTATTAAAAATGGACATGAGCAGAATGTCAAGAGTATGATGTTTAACCTAGAGAAAACAGATGATAAAACGAACGCCAGAGCAGGAATCGTCAAAACGGATCATGGTGATATAGAAACTCCAATCTTTATGCCTGTTGGCACATTAGGAACGGTAAAAACGTTACATCAAAAGGAGTTGTTGGATCCGGTCAAAGCACAAATCATTCTGGGCAATACCTACCATTTATATCTCCGACCTGGAATGGAGATTATGGAGAAAGCTGGTGGTTTGCATAGGTTTATGAATTGGGACAAACCTATGCTGACTGATAGCGGGGGATATCAAGTGTTCTCGCTCAGCCAACAACGAAAAATAAAAGAAGAAGGAGCAGAATTCAAATCTCACATTGATGGATCAAAGCATCTATTCACGCCTGAAAATACTGTTGATATTCAGCGTGTCATTGGTGCAGATATTATAATGGCATTCGATGAATGTACACCATATCCTTGTGACTTTGCCTATGCGAAGAATTCGTTGGCATTGACACATCGATGGCTGGAAAGAGGCTTGAAGGCTTTCGAAAAGACTTCCAGTAAATATGGACACAAGCAGTTTTTTGCACCCATCGTACAAGGAAGCACGTATAAAGATTTGCGCATTGAGTCTGCAAAATATATAGCTGAAAAAGATGTCGAAATAAATGCCATTGGCGGATTGTCAGTAGGAGAACCTGCAGAAGAGATGTACGAAATGAGCGGATTGGTGTGCGAACATCTACCTCTTGATAAACCAAGATATCTGATGGGAGTCGGTACTCCTGCCAACTTATTAGAAAACATCGCTCTTGGTATTGACATGTTTGATTGTGTATTGCCCACACGAAATGCTCGTCATGGAATGCTGTACACAACAGAAGGCATCATCAATATAAAGAATGCTAAGTGGAAAGACGA
Source organism: uncultured Saprospiraceae bacterium (assembly GCA_937997635.1). GTDB lineage: Bacteria > Bacteroidota > Bacteroidia > Chitinophagales > Saprospiraceae > CALFUK01. Next base: position 7,706 of record CALLFA010000141.1, read on the forward strand.
TTTTACTCCAATCGACGCATCACTTGACTGTCCAACAAGCCAGACTCATACAAAGGCATACTTGAGACATTTATTTATCAGTAAGGAATCACTAGGTGCACAAATTGCGAGCATTCAAAATTTGACTTTTTTCCTTTGGCTAGTCAATGAAGCCCGCCGTCAAATTATTGCTGGAGAATTTTCTGCATGGAAAGATACAATGGTAAATAGAATATCAGTTAGATTATAAGCGTGTTCAATATCCTAGACAGATATATAGTTGGAAAATATTTAAAGACATTTTTCTTTGCTGCTTTTTTAATTTCATTGATTGCAGTTGTCATTGACTTGGCTGAGAATATCCATCGATTTTTCAAAGCTAATTTAGCCTTCTTTGATGTTCTTACAGGGTATTACCTAAATTTCATTCCTTGGATCAATGGCTTGCTATGGCCACTCTTCGCATTGGTGGCTGTAATTTTCTTTACATCCAGAATGGCAAGTGATTCTGAAATCATATCTGTGTTAAATGCAGGAGTATCTTACAACCGTTTGTTAGTCCCTTATATGATCGGTGCTGGTATTATTGCTTCACTGCTGTGGGTAGGCATTAATTTTGTGATCCCCAATAGTACTCAGGCAAAGACAACATTTGAAAATGACAATAAAATAAAATCCAGAGAGCAAACGCGCTCCACGGATACACATTTCTTTATTGGTCCTCAAAGTAAAATCTATGTGCGTTATTATCGGAAGCGAGATACATCCATACAAACATTCCGCCTAGAAGATTTCAGGGAAGACGGAAGACTCAAAAATTTAATCAAAGCGGATAAAGTGACCTTTACTGAAGCGCCACAAACTTGGACACTTCACGATTACATCATACGGACATTTAATGAAGAAGGAAAAGAGTCCTTAATGGTCAAAAGAGGCGAGACCTTGGATACGAGTTTGAATTTTCAACCCAGAGATTTTGTACTCAACACCAAACAAGTAGAGATCATGACATCCAATGATCTTAGAGAGTACATCAGACGAGAAGAAGAGAGAGGCATTGACAACACGAAGAAGTATTATATAGAACTACATAGGAGAACTGCTGATCCGTTTACAATTTTCATTCTCACACTCATAGGAGCAGCCATTGCTTCTCGTAAAGTTAGAGGAGGGACAGGTATGCACTTAGCCATAGGCGTTGTCATCGGTTCTGCTTTTGTCCTCATCTCCAAATTCACCGTAACGTTTGCTCATAATTTGGCATTATCAGCTGCATTAGGCGTATGGTTACCTAATATTCTATTTGGATTCCTTGCTATTTATCTTGTTTTCAAAGCCCAGAAGTAAAAAAGTTTCAAAATTTGTTGAAACTTTTACAATTAGCGATGGAGCCATAAAGCTCTGAATATCAATTGATTAAATTGGGTGATAATAGTTTTGTTTAACTTAATGTGAAAATAAGTTAGTCAAAAGTTTGCATTTTGTTTAACTATAATTGATCTTTGGTTCAACAAAAAGCCTTAGTATTATGTCAACTATAGAATTCACACAAAACTTCATCAATTTAGAATCACCTCTTCGATCATTCGCTTATAAACTGACAAAAAATGAAGAAGATGCACACGATTTATATCAAGAAACGGCCCTAAGAGCAGTTTCAAATAGAGAAAAGTTCAATCCAGGTACGAATCTTAAAGCATGGTTGTTTACGATCATGAAAAATATATTCATTAACAACTACAGAAAGAAAGTCAAGAAGAATACATTAATTGACTCTACGGAAAACATGTACTTTTTGAATTCTGGTAGTGTTGTTATTTCAAATGATGCCGGCAGTAACATCCTAATGAAAGAATTATCTAGAATGATCGAATCACTAGAAGATGGCATTCGAATACCATTCATAATGCATTTTGAAGGGTTCAAATATCAAGAAATTGCAGAAGAATTAGATTTACCTCTTGGCACAGTAAAAAGTAGAATTTTCTTCGCAAGAAAGTCTCTTAAAGAGCAAATCAAGGAACACTATGGTGATTACGATCTCGTAAGAACTAGAATGATTGCCTAGTAAAATAAATTGTTAGTATAGTAATAAAGGGAGCAGGAGTTATTCTGTTCCCTTTTTTTGTGTCTTGCGTCTTTGATGGTATTTCGCCTGAAAACCTGACCAGTGTCTTATTAAAGTTACCGCTTTTCTTGTTGACAATCCACAAATTTTGTTATATTTCGTCCAATTAACATTTCAATAGCATTTCTTTTTTCTATAAATCGTTCTATACTTATTTTTCATACACTTCGATTACAACCAAAATCTATGAAACACTTTCCGCAAAGACTGAAGATGGCGCGAAAAATGAACGGTTGGTCATTGCAAGAATTGGCAAACCGAATGGATAATAAAATATCTAAACAGGCTATTAGCAGATATGAAAATGGAGAAATGATACCTGAGAGAGATACCTTTCTATTGCTTTTACAGGCTTTAAAATTAAAAGAAGAATTCTTCCATCGAGGGGAAATTAGGATAGACTTAGAACCTAGTTTCAGGAAGTTGAAAGACCTTCCAAAACAGCGGCAAGAAGCTATAGTAGAAAGGACAAAGGATTATCTTGAGAGATATTTAGAGACTGAATCTATTGTTGCTTCAGAAACTAGATTTCACTATCAATCAGAAATTATTTGTTCTACAATGGAAGATGCCGAGTCTGAAGCTAATCAATTCAGAAAATCAAATAATTTGGGAAATGATCCTATTTATAATTTATCAGAGCTGATTGAAGATTTAGGAATTAAAGTCTATCAAGAAAAATTCGAAGACGACAGAATTTCAGGATTATCTGCTTGGGTAAGCAAGACAGAAGGTATTGCCGTAATCTATATAAATACTTCTCACCCAGTAGATAGGAGACGGTTTACTCTAGCTCATGAGCTAGCACATTTAGTTATGAATTTTCCTGATGATTATACGAATAAGAAAATTGAAAAACTTTGTAATCGTTTTGCTGCTGCACTATTAATACCGAAAGAGCAATTAGTTAGAGAATTAGGTCCTAAACGCAAAAGCATACATATGAAGGAATTAAAATTAATTAAAGCTCAATATGGCATATCCGTTCAGTCTCTATTAAGAAGGGCGAATGATTTAGGTATAATATCTGACCACACCTTAAGAAAAAAGTTTGAATATCTTACATTATTAGATCTAAGAAGAAAATCTATTGGTTTATATTCTGGAGTTGAAGAGGCAAATCAATTGCTTCAATTATTATGCAGAGGTATTTCTGAAGGGTCATTATCAATGGCAAAGGCAGCTTCTCTAAATGGAGAAAGAGTTGCTAAATTCCGAGAAACAATTAATGCTATTTAGTTTAAATGAAGATCAGTGTAGCTGATGCTAATATTTTAATTGATCTAATAGAGCTTTCACTTGATCAAGACTTTTTTGAATTACCTTTTGAGATTTGGACAACAAAATCTGTGATGCTTGAACTTCACGATTCTCAACAAAATATTCTTGTTGACTACATGGATAAATTTGCTTTAAATATTGATGACTCTCCAATCAATGAAGATTTAAAATTTTCCAGATCACTTACAATAGCTGATCAAAGTGTTTTATGTTTTGCTTACAACAAAAAAGCTTTACTCTTAACAGGGGATAAACCAGTACGTAAATGGTGTGCCAACCATAATATAGAAGTACATGGCATACTATGGGTACTTGACCAATTAATAGAAAATAATCTAATTCATGAATCAAAAGGTGCAAGAAAATTAAGTTATTTGATGTCCATAAATAATAGACTGCCGGAAGACCAATGTTTGATACGACTTAAAAAATGGAAAAGCTAACACTAATAAAATAAAAATTGAAAACAACATGGACCTTATAGTTCAATGATAAAAGATTATGTGTATGCAAAAAGGGAAGCCAGCTCATATATAAATAAGACTTCAAGTGGTCGCAGACCAAACCACCTTGAAGCCGCTGCCTGCTTACCATGAAGAGTATGATAATATTGATGCTAATAAAATTTAAACTTATGAAAATTATCAAATCCAAATCTGAATATAAGAAAGCATTAAGTAGGCTCGATCAAATTTTCGATGCAAAATCCAAATCAAAAGAAGGTGAAGAAGCTGAATTATTAATTCTATTAATCGAAGATTATGAAAGTAGAAACTATTTAATTGAGTCTCCCGATCCCATAGAGGCGATTAAAATTAGAATGGAAGAGATGGAATTAAAACAAAAAGACTTAATAGATGAAATTGGTACCAAAAGTATAGTTTCAGAAATATTAAATAAAAAAAGAAGACTTACTGTTGGCATGATCAGAAATCTATCTCAAAAATTAAAAATTACATCTGAAGTTTTAATTCAAGACTACAACCTGAATGTGAAATAACGAATGAAAACACTCGAGAACACTAGGTGAGCAAGTCCATACAGCCAACGCAATGAATGCCTGTGTAATTGAGAATAAACTATTAAGTATAAGATTCAAAATGGAAATTTATTGACTAAGTAAAGAAAATTCTTATCTCGAAGTGAGATGGTTTTTAAAGGAGTATCTTAATAAGGAACTCAACATAAAGAATAAAACATTTGCCCAATACATTGATTACAAAGAATCCAATCTAAGTGCCTTATTTGCAGTCAGAAGATAAATGTTACAGCCCCGTAAATAATTAGACAAAGTTCAAAAAATATTTTTAGAACTTATGGACATGAAACAGTTACCTGGCCTTCCTACGCCACCCACCTCTGCATCATCTCCTCACATAAATCCATAGGTAACCACACATTAATCCCCATAAGTATCCTTAATTTCTTACAGACAGTTTTAGGCTTGTAAACCTTGTTCATTATCATAGCATCAAGAATATACAATAGTCCATGACCTTCAAGAGCATTCTCCTGGCACCAAGTCATCATCATACGTTCACCAGATAAAACCATCATCTGATGCACCTGAGCAAGATATAAAATAGTTCTATCCGGAAATGAAAAAGGTTTAGGCCAGTCTATTTGAGACATTGCAACGATGTCTTTGTCCGTAAGTGGAATCACAGTGACCAACTTTTCAACCAGTGGTTTAATATCATCCAATTCTTCCAATATAAAAACAGAAGTAGAAATAGAGTATGGAAGTTTAAAGAATCCTTGCAGCAAGTCCATTTCATAGAGGGCTATAAAAATATTAGCATCAGTAATAACAACGTTCATTCTATATCTCCTGCAGTTCTTTTCTGAATGCTCTAACTGTCTTGTTATATAGTGAAGCAGCTTTTGAAGTTGTTATAAACGATTCTGATATACCACGACACAGTAATTGAAAGAGCCTATTAGATTCCTCTTTACCCTTGAATATGTTTGCTCCAATTTCTTCCTTCCAGAGTCCTCTAGATCTGATCCTTTTTGCTTCATTTGAGAATAGAGCTTCTGTGATAAGACCTAACTCTCTACATCTATATAGAATAGCTTGAGGTGATATACCATATTGAGCCTTGATGAGTAACAATTCTTTTAAGTGGATATTCTTGCGATGTCCACCAAGTTCATCTATCAGAGACTCCTTTGGCAATAACATAGCAGCTGCAAAGCGATCGCAAATCTTTTCTCGTGCTTTTTCGCTATAATCTTCTAAATCCAAGAGTAAATGTCCCAGTTCATGCATAGCAGTAAAACGGATTCTATCTATTGGATTAAGTCCCAAAACAATAACAGGAGTCTTATCATTCACCCATGTAGACATACCAGAAAAATGCTTTATTTCTTCAGTTAACCTAAGGACTTTGATACCACGTTCTTCTAATGTTTCTACTATATTGTAAATAGGATTCACTCCAAGCTGCCATTTTTTGCGCAAATCTTTAGCAATGTCCTCCACTACTTCAGGTTGCTCCACCGACATCTTCTTTATAGATTCATCAAATTCAATCATTTCACCGACAAGTTCCTCAGCGTCTAAATATCTCTCGAGATAATCTCTTGTCTTTTCTTTAATCTCGTCTTGCTTCTTCTTTGGAAGGAGATCTTGCTTCCTATAATTGATTGAACTTAAGTCTAACTCACTCTCCCTCAAAAAGTAGTCTAGTTTAACATCTACAGCTTTAGCAATAGCCTGAAGGCTCTCTATAGGTGGATTCCTTTCTCCAAGTTCATACTTACCGATGGCTTGTTTACTAACTATATATCCAGTTTTCTTGGCCAAATCAGCCATTGACAAGCCAGCCTTGACCCTTGCCATTTTAATTCTTTGAGAGGAAATTTTCATTTGTACTTTAGACGGTTCATGATTTGAGCTTGTATACAAACTAACTTTATGTATACAAGATTATAAAAATATTACAATTTGTATACAAATAAAATTTAAATTTGAAATATCAATTATAGCTACTGAAATGTAGCATTTATTTTAAAAGGGATGGAATAGAGCGCAAGGACAGACAATTATTTAGTATGTTTTATCAACTTTAGCAATGGATAATAAAATGTACTTTTCTCCTGAAGCTGGTAAAAAACTAATGAAGTAATATTTAGTCGAATATACAATCCAAGACTAAAGCAATTGAGAATAAACTATTAAGTCTAAGATTCAAAATGGAAAATTATTGACTAAGTAAAGAAAATTATTATCTCGAAGTGGGATGGTTTTTAAAGGAGTATCTCAAGGAACTCAGGCAGAAGATAAAGTGTTCTGCTCGTTGCCCATGCCATCTTATTCTCTAATTCAATTTCCGATACTCAGACGGACTCATCCCTGTTCGCAATTTGAATGTTTTACTAAAATGTTGAGAGTAGTCAAAACCCAAACTATAAGCGATTTCACCCACTGATTTGTTGGTGTTTAACAAACGATTTTTGGCTTTTTCGATTAAGTGATAATGAATATGATCGTAAGCAGATTTGCCCGTTTCTTTTTTCAGTAGATCACTCAAATAGCTGGGAGACAAACTGAGAGCTTTACCACAATACTTTACTGAAGGGACACCCATTTCTATAGGTTTATCAGAATTAATAAAATAATCTTGTAATAATTGTTCAAACCGACTAATCAAGCCATCATTGATGTTAGAGCGAGTGTAAAATTGTCGGACGTAATATCGGTCACAGTAATTTAACAATAATTCGATGCAGGCAATCATGATTGACTGACTTTTCCGGTCAATGTTTAATGACGTTTCACGGTCTATCTTTTTAATAATTTCTGTCAAATTGTATTGTTCTTCTTCTGAAAGATGGAGGGCCTCATTTACCGAATAAGAGAAATAGGAAAATGAATCCATTTTAGTAGAAAGCAGTGACTTGCGCAACAAGTCAGGATGAAAAACAAGAGTCCAGCCGACTATAGATCTATTAATCTTTTCTTTGTTGATATGATTTAAGATCAGGACTTGGCCAGGCTAGGTAAATACTAATGAGCCTTCATCAAAATCATATGAATTTCGACCATACCTAAAAGAACTTTCTTTGCTGTTTCTTAAAGCAATAGTATATAGATCGATAACCACTCGACTTCCATCATACTTAGGTCTCAATTTTTTATCGTCGTGATATATAATGGATATGAGGGGATGTTTGGGCTTTTCAACACCAAAAAATTGATTAAAATTAGAAACCGTTTTTATATGAATAATCTCACTCATCTCGAACTCAATAATCGAAATAGCTGGTATTTTAGAAATACCTGCTACCCGAAGTACTACTTGTTTATATACCTACAAAAGACCTAAAAGTACAATTTTAAGGTAACCAAATTATTCAGATCCTGCTTTAACAATCTATGAAATGTATTCAACTGTCTATGATTTATATACAAAGCAAAGGTCACTGAAGGTTTACTTAGATAAGTTAATAGTAATAAATGTTTTTTAGTGATAACTCATGAAAAAATTAAAAATCTATACGATTTTCTGGATAAGCTGTAATTTGGAAACGAGTTAAATAATAACAAAAAACCATGGAAAAGAAAGCCTTAATTCAATACTTCTACGAAAAAGAAACGACGCAAGCCGACCAGCCTTTTTTGAACCAACCTTTTGGATCAGAATGGGAAACCTATACTTGGGGAGAAGTTGGACAAATGGCTAGAAAAGTAGCCAACTTTCTTTTACAACAAAATTTACCAAAAGGAACTAAGGTTGGTTTGGTATCTAAAAATTGTAGAGAATGGGTGATCGCAGATTTGGCGATTATGATGGCAGAGATGATATCTGTTCCCTTTTTCTCAACCTTGTCAGGAGAACAAATAGCAGAAGTGTTAGAGATTGGGGATGTGGAACTGTTATTTGTTGGTAAGACCGAAGTTTGGGATAGTATGAAAACAGGTATCCCTTCACATATGCCCATTGTCAAATTCCCACAATATCAAGGAGATAATGTCATTGATAGAGGGACAGCTTGGGAAGATATCATGACGAGCTACTCACCGATTACTGGCACACCTGCAGCTGCTATTGACAGTTTGTGGACAATTATTTTCACTTCGGGTACGACAGGTACACCAAAGGGCGTCATGCACGATTATAATAATGTGCATGAAATGATTGCATTCAATAAAGCGGCAAATCCATTGAAAGTTTCTTTTGAAGGAGACAATCGGTTTTTCTCTTATTTACCATTAAATCATATTGCAGAACGTTCTTTAGAAATGATGGCTATAGCCGCTGGAGGGCAAATATTTTTTACCGAAAACCTAAGCACCTTTCCGGATAATCTTCGAGATGTCAGCCCGACTACCTTCTTTGCTGTACCAAGAATATGGACCAAGTTCATGCAAGGCATATTAGCAAAAATTCCACAAGCTCAATTGGATGTATTGCTACCCGACCCAGTAAAAGGACCAGCCATCAAGCAGCAACTTGCAGCAGGTTTGGGTTTGGCCAATTCACGACTTAATTTGAGTGGCGCAGCCCCAATTCCACAAGCTACTAAGGATTGGTATGCTGACTTAGGGTTACCGATTGGGGAAGCATTTGGGATGACAGAAAACTTTGCTTTTTGTAGTTTCTTACCAGCTAACGTTGCCAAATCTGGTTCGGTAGGAAAACCTCATGCAGTTACTGAAGTTAAAATTGTAGCTGATACTGGCGAAATAATAACCCAAGCTCCGTGGACGATGAAAGGCTATTATAAATCACCAGAGAAAACGGCTGAAACGTTAGTCGATGGTTGGTTGCATACAGGAGATAAAGGAAAACTGGACGAAGAAGGCTATTTGTATATTATAGGGCGAGTGAAAGATACCTTCAAAACGGCTAAAGGAGAATTTATTGTTCCGTCTAAAGTAGAAGATAAGTTTAGTGATAATAATGATATTGAAGCCATGTGTTTATTGGGACTAGGCATGCCACAACCCGTACTCATCGTAGCACCTTCAGAAATAGGTTTAAATAAATCTCCTGAAGAGCTAAAAGAAAGTCTAAACAAGACACTCATTACGGCTAATGAGCAATTAGAGAATTACGCTAAAGTAACTACCTGTGTCATTTGTAAGGATGCCCTAAGCGTAGAAAAAGGTACCCTAACGCCGACGTTGAAAGTGAAACGCAGTAAAGTACACGAATTGTATAAAGACCGTTTACCTGAATTTTGTGATTGTCAGGATTCCGTTATTTGGGAGTCGTAAATGGAAGTGATTGTTAGATGGCTAGATTGCTTGATTGTTTACGTGACGTTGACAATCAAGCAATCTAGCAATCAAACCATCTAACCATCAAGCCATCCATCAATTCATAACAAAATAAAAAATCATGTCGAACACCACCCATAGCTGCATAATTGTCGGAACCGGTTTTTCGGGAATAGCGATGGCAGTCAAGTTAAAAGAAAAAGGCATTGACGATTTTATCATTTTAGAAAAAGCCGATGACGTTGGTGGAACATGGCGAGAGAATACCTACCCTGGAGCAGAATGCGATATTCCTTCTGCCTTGTATAGTTACTCTTTTGAACCCTATCCAGAATGGGAATATAAATGGTCAATGCAGCCACAGATTTTGGAATACATTAAATATGTAGCGCGCAAACGAGAAATTTATCAGCATGTTCATTTTGGTGAAGAATTAGTGGCAGCCAACTGGCAAGAAAACGAAGGCATCTGGACGATACAAACGAAAGGTGGCAAAACCTACCATGGGAAAATGCTTGTTTCGGCTATCGGACAATTGCATCACCCGTCTATTCCAAATTTCGAAGGGAAAGATTCGTTTGCTGGTCCAAGTTTCCATTCCGCTAAATGGAACCATGACGTTTCTCTAGAAGGAAAAACAGTTGGTGTCATTGGCAATGCAGCTAGTGCGGTGCAATTTATTCCAGAAATTGCCAAGACGGCAGGGCAAGTAAAAGTATTCCAACGCTCTCCTAATTGGATGCTCCCCAAGCAAGACAGAGCCTATAAACAATGGGAAAAAAATCTGGTTCGCCGATTTCCATTATTGTTAAAAATGTATCGACTTAAAATATGGTTATTAGGCGGAGGTTTGTTTTTGTTAATGAAAAATAGCCATGGTTCAATACGTAAGTTATATCAGAAGCAAACGATTAACTTTATCAAAAAGCATATTAAAGACCCCGACACCATTAAACACTTAACACCCGATTACCCAATGGGCGCTAAGCGAATTTTATTTTCCGATACCTACTACCCTGCTTTAGCTCTTCCTTCAGTACAGTTAATTCCCGGAGGCGTTAAGGCCATCACCTCAAAAGGCGTAGTCTCGGGAGATGGAACTGCCCACGAGGTAGATGTTTTAGTGTATTCAACGGGTTTTAAAACGAATCCTTTTCTATTGGGATTAGACATTACTGGCAAAGCAGGAATGACCATCAAAGAAGCATGGAAAAATGGTCCAACTAACTATTTAGGGATGACCGTTACTAACTTTCCCAATCTATTTATGATGTATGGACCAAATACCAATTTAGGACATAACTCCATCATTTTGATGAGTGAAGCCCAAGCGGAATATATCGCTCAATGCGCACTGGCGGTAAAACAAAATAAATTAAAAACAATGGAAGTAAGTGCTGCAACGATGAAAGCCTACCATCAATCTACTCAAAAGAGACTGGGAGACATGATTTGGGCAACTGTGGAAGACAGTTGGTATAAATCGCCGAATGGAAATATTCCTAATAATTATCCCGGTCGAACGATGGAATATATGCGTAAAACTAAACTTGTCAATTTTGATGAGTATGTTATTGCATAGCTAAAATTGTTAAATGGTTTGATTGCTAGATTGTCATCGTCACGAAAACAATCATATTTAAATTAACTTAAAACTGATTTATGAATGTACAAAACGCTTTAAATTTTTCTGATAAAAAAGTCCTCATTACAGGGGCATCAAGTGGTATTGGTTATGGTATCGCTCAAGAATTTGTAGCAGCTGGAGCAACTGTGCATATAACAGGCACTAGAACAAAGTCAGATTACGAGAATGATTTTACAGCCATGACTTTTCACTCTCTCAATGCTGCTAATGGAGAAGACATTGAAGCTTTAGCAAAAACCATCCAAGAATTAGATATACTCATTAATTGTGTTGGAACCGTTTTATATAAAAAACAAGAATTCGAAAGAGCTGGATTTGAAAAAATCCTCAACATTAATTTAACAGGAGTCATGCATTTGTGTACAGCTTTTTATCCACATCTAGAAAGAGGCGGCGGGAGTATCATCAATCTAGACTCTGTTGTTGCCATTCGGCCTGCACTAAATAATCCTGCTTATACAGCAAGTAAAGCAGGACTCAAACAACTCACAAAAGGTTTAGCCATGAAATGGGGACGAAAAGGGATTCGAGTCAATGCAATCGCCCCAGGAATGGTGCCAACTAAATTAACCGCCAATCAAGCGGGAGCGGAACAAGAAGCTGCTTTCAAACAAAGAAACCCAATTCAGCGATTTGGGACGCCGCAAGATATGGCGGGAGGTGCTTTGTTTTTAGCATCGCCCTTAGCAGCTTATGTTACGGGTCAACATTTGGTCATTGATGGTGGCATGACGCTTTAACTAGTAAAATGAAGATCCACCGAACAGCAATTAATTATTTATCCTTTAATAATCATTAAAATATAAAAGCACTAATATTCAATGGACCTGGTAAAATAAACTATGAAACCTTTCCCGACCCATCCATTGAAGATGATCGAAATATGATTATCAAGGTTACAAAATGCAGCATATGTGGTTCGGACTTACATCCGTATCACGGAGATAAAATTGGTACAAATGACTACGCTCAACCAATGGAAAAATTTTGTACAGGACACGAAATGATTGGGGAAATTGTAGACGTCGGAAAAGCAGTTCGCAATCATAAAAAAGGAGACAAAGTCATGGTAGAAGGGGGAAAAGGATGCGGGGAATGTTTGCCTTGTCGCATGGGCAAAGCCAATATTTGTTTGGGTTATACAAAAGGCATTATAGGTACTGCCTACGGCATTAGCCCCAAACTAAATGGTGGACATGCTGATTATTTTCAAGTATTCAATGCCGACATTGGAGCAAAAAAAAATCCCCGAAGGAGTTACAGATGAACAAGCCGTTTTATTGACAGATGCATTAGCAACAGGCTATTACGGCGTTAAAATGGCAAATGTAAAAGCAGGTGACACAGTTACTGTTATTGGTCAGGGACCAGTTGGTTTAATGGCAGCAGAAGCCGCCTATGCAGCAGGGGCAGCAAAAGTGTTTACGATCGAACCCAATGTGGTTCGACGATCAAAATCGAAATCTTTTGGAGCTGTTCCATTAGATCCGGATGTTGCCGTACGAAGCATTTATGAAGACACTAAAGGTATAGGCGTAGATGCTGTTATTGATGCCGTGGGAAAAGAGAATACAATTAAACAAGCACTAAAACTCACAAGAATGGGCGGTCGTATTTCTATTCTGGGAATTATCCAAAAAGAAACGACCATACCATTATTTTATGCTCAAATGAAAAGCATTACCATTCATGGAGGCATAGCAGGTGTTTCCAATTTATGGACAGATTTATTACCCTTAATCCAATACGGAAAAATCAAAGCGGAAAATGTGTTTACACATCATTTCTCATTAAGCGATGGAGCAGAGGCTTACCGTCTATTTGAAGCCCAAGCCGATGGTGTAATGAAAATTATGATGACACCCTAGTTTAATATAAAATAAGATAGTTTGATTGATAGGTGGCTCGATTGTTTATGTGATGTTAGCCATTAAGCCATCTAACAATCAAACCATCGCAACACTTTCGTTTGCACCCCTAAAATTATTAACTATTTCCCCTTTTTTATAAAAAGCATTCAAATTCATAAATAAATCGCCCTTTTTTTGAACATCAAACTGTCTCCTAGATAACAATAAAAATCAATTTCTAGGATTAGTACTTGAATCCTGCAGGTTTTAACTAAATTGCTTACTGTTATATGCCGTGCTCTTACACCTTCGATTAGTAATTTAATATTTACTGATTAATTACTTACCTACAGATTTTATTAGCGTTGTGCATATTATGCACATCAATTTAATATAAACATACCCAATAATTTATATGAAGA
>CALLFA010000142.1 GCA_937997635.1 uncultured Saprospiraceae bacterium
TAAAACTACACGTTTATTCCATATACAAACGGATACAAACGACTACAAACGATTATACCCGATTAATGTATCCGAAATCACTTCACTACCAACTCCACCTCCACACCTCCATAAAAATCAGCAGCCAATATCATCGATAAGCAAATGAGTAGACCAGACTTGTGTGGAATGTGTTCTCTGTCCAATTTAAAGATAATAAATCCCGTGGAATCTCATGAAGATTTGTCAGTGGATTTTCGATGGGATACGAATACAGTCACATTCTCATTTATTCCATTTCATAAAATAGCTCAAGCAACTAAGTGAGCATCTCTTAAAAACGTCCTCATATGCTTTTTGCTGACTACACCCGCTCCACCTGCGGCTCCAACTCCGTCAACTCCCCTATCCCAATCGGCTTCCCCTGCTCGATACTCCGCCTCGCTGCTATACCAATCAAAATCGACATCGCTCCATCTCTTAATCCCGCTGCATGCTTCAATGGATCGGGATTCTCTGGATTGACAAAAATCTTATCCTGTAGTCTGGTGTCTCCCCCACCGTGCCCTCTGCGGTCATAATCGACTGACATGGTCTCGTGTTCGTTCCAGTTTTTGTGGACGATGATTGGTTTGGAGACGAGGTTGTCTTGTTTGCTTTGATCCATTTCTGCGGCGTGGAGTTCTTCTTGGCTCATGTTGATGTTTTCGTAGTACGGGACATCTAGCCACGCTTCGATGCGGCCGTCCATGCCGTTAAAAGCGATCTTCCAGCCTTCGTACGGGGAGTAGGTCGTCAAGGAATAATTGACAACGACATCATTGGCGTATTTGATGTTGGCTGACATTTTATCGTAGATGTCGATGTCGTGCCTGAACAAGCACTTGTCTCTGATGTAGCCATCGTGCTGCTCGTTGTTGACATACAGGTCCATGTTGCGCTTGCTCTTGGTGATGTCGTAGTGAAATTTGCACGCAGACTTGTGGTCGCAATCTCTGCAGTTGTTGCCACGGAAAGGGCCATTTGATCCATAATGCTCTAGGGCACCATAGGCAAATACTTCTGACGGATCAGAATCTATCCACCAATTGAGCAAATCAAAATGGTGTGTGGCTTTGTGCACCCAAAGAGATCCTCCGCTGTCCATCTCTCCATGCCAACGTCTGAAATAAGAAGCCCCGTGGTAGGTATTCAAGTACCAATGAAAATCTACGGAGGTGACTTTGCCGATGGTGTTGCTGTGCAGCAGTTCCTTAATTTTTGTCATATACGGACTCCAGCGATAATTAAAGCCGACGATCAGATTTTTGTTGGATCGTTTTTCGGCTTCGATGATTGCCTGACATTTATCTTCATCTGTGGTTAATGGTTTTTCAGTCAAGACATCACTGCCCATATCCAAGCCTTTGATGATGAATTCGTGATGCGTGGAATCTTTGGTCGTCACGATCAATAAATCTGGTTTGGTTGTTGTCATCATGTCATCAAAATCCAGATAGGTCGAACAGCTGACACCCATATAGTCTTTGGCATAGGCGAGACGCCCAGGATTGATGTCACTCAAGCCGACAAATTCGATGATGTCAGAGTATTGATCCACGAGTCGTTTGCCCCAAAAACTGGTACCCCTTACGCCTGTACCCACGAGCGCTACTCTCAGTTTTTTACCCGACTGGGTAAGATGTGTTGGTGTAGAGACGGCACATCCTGCGGCCAGCATGCTGACAGATGCCAAAAATTTTCGACGTGATAATTGTGTTGTCATCATAAAGGGTTTAGCTAGAGCAAATTTAAATATCGTGTACGTTAACGAATATACCGAATTTAGTGTTCAAATTAGTACATTGCGGTATTATTCCATCAGTAAAAATGCAATACTAACAAGCTATGGTAAATGGCAATTTGGGAATAAAGGACATCGCAAAATTAGCAGCTGTCTCTATCGGCACTGTTGATCGTGTCCTCAACAACAGATCAGGCGTTGCACCGGCGACCAGAGAAAAAGTGTTAGACATAATCAAACAAACTGGTTATAAGAAAAACCTCGTTGCCAGCAGACTCAAACTAGCCAAAAACAAAGTCATAAAAGTCGCCGTTCTTGCCCCTACCCCTAGAAACGAACATAGCTATTGGAATCTACCCCTGCAAGGTGTCAATCGAGCCATCCAAGAATTGAGTGCCATGGGTGTCTCTTCAGCATACTTCTACTTCAACCAACTCAACCACCAACATTTTAGAGAGCAAATAGACAAGATTTTCCAAGAAGAATTCCATGCCTTGATTACTGTTCCTTTCTTCGAATCTGAAAGCAACATGCTGTTGCGTAAAGCAAAAGAAAAAAACATCCCCGTTGTGTTTTTAGACACAGAACGCGAGTTGTTATACAGCAGTAATTTCATCCGCCAAAATGCACTTAATGCTGGTTTGGTTGCAGGCCGTTTGCTACACGGCTTAGTTGGAGATGAAGGCACCTATGTTGTCGTCAATATCTTAAATGACCGTGGCAAACAAATCAACAACTTACAACGAGAAAGCGGTTTCCGCTCATACTTCAAACATCTGCCCAACAAGACACACATCAAGCACTTTACCATCAACCATCCCCTCGAAGATGATTTTGATTTATCTCCCGAGTTGAAAACACTCGCAAAAGGACCAACTAAGTTTGGCATCTTTGTCACCAACTCCAGATCCTTTTTATTGCCTTCCATTATAAAAGAAAACAACATCAGCAATTATCATTTGATCGGTTTTGATTTAAACAAAAAAAATATCGCTTATTTAAAAAGCGGCGAGATAGATTTTTTAATCAATCAAAAGCCGCAGTATCAAGGCTATACTGCGATCAAAGGCTTGTATAAATTTTTGACAGAAGGCGATAATTCGCAACTGAATATTGATATTCCGGTGGAGATTGTGGTTAAGGAGAATGTGGAGTATTACTGCGCTCGCTGACGCTCGCTTGTGGGGCGCTCGCTAGGGCTCGCTCGTTGAGGCGCTTCGTAAACTCGCTGTTAGGGCGCTCGTGAACTCGCTGTTAGGGCGCTCGTGAACTCGCTGTTAGGGCGCTCGTAAACTCGCTGTTAGGGCGCTCGTGAACTCGCTGTTAGGGCGCTCGTAAACTCGCTGTTGGGGCGCTCGTAAACTCGCTGTTGGGGCGCTCGTAAACTCGCTGTTGGGGCGTTCGTGAACTCGCTGTTGGGGCGTTTGTGAACTCGCTGTTGGGGCGTTTGTGAACTCGCTGTTGGGGCGCTCGTGAACTCGCTGTTGGGGCGCTCGTGAACTCGCTGTTGGGGCGCTCGTGAACTCGCTGTTAGGGCGCTCGTGAACTCGCTGTTGGGGTGTTCGTGAACTCACTGTTGGGGCGCTCGTGAACTCGCTGTTGGGGCACTCATGGGCTCACTGTTGGTTGTGCAACAATGGATAACTTACTAAGCTTATTTCTGTATCTTAACTATATCAAGCTTTGACATTTATGTTTAAATTATCTGCGACAACATTCTTCATTTTAAGTGGGGTTTTATTATGCTTAATGGGCTGTAGGGATAAAAAACTAAAAGAACCACAAGCGGCACTCACTGTTACTGAAACTGGCTCGGCTATTCAAATTAGCTACGATGGTCAGACATTGGTAAATTATTTTAAACGCACACAGTTTCCTCCTGACACGCTACCCGAATATTATAAACGAAGCGGGTTTATACATCCTGTAAATACCTTATCTGGTAGAACAATTACGGATGGATTTCCTAGAGGACATATACATCAACATGGGATTTTTAATGCTTGGACCAAAACTACCTTCCAAGGTGCGAAACTGGATTTTTGGAATCAGCAAGATCAATTGGGGACTGTGCGTCATAAAGAGGTGATTAAGGTCGATCCGGCATCAGCTTCGTTTAAGGTGAAATTGGAGCACTTGGCACATCAGACAAAGGATACAACAATTGTGTTGGAAGAATTGTGGGATGTCAGTATGGAAATCAAGGACGATTATTATGTTATTGATTTAGTGTCCACCCAATCTTGTGTGAGTGAAGACAGCCTCATACTCGACAAATACCATTATGGTGGCATGGCATTTCGAGGTGCTGATGAATGGAATTATACAAACAACTATGACTCGCTTTGTTATTTTTCTACATCAGACACATTAAATCATATCGATGCCAATCATTCGCGACCAACATGGGCAAGCATGTACGGACGCATAGACAACGAATTGGCTGGTGTTGCCATCATTCCCCATTCTTCTAATTTGAGGTATCCGTCGCACATCAGAGTCCATCCATCGATGCCCTATTTTTGTTTTATTCCGACAGTAGAAAAGAAATACGTTTTTACTTCTGGCATGACTGTGACATCCAGATATCGGTATGTTGTTTTTGATGGAAAATTGGATACCGCATTAATAGAAGAAGAACAAGTCAATTGGGCATTATAATTTTATTACATTAGAATTATGATCATTAACCAAACAATTACTGTCGGAGATCTGGCAGAAAAACTAGATCGCTTCTGGCATTTATCTGGCGAGAAAATAAGATTGATCAATAGTGAATACGACACCGCGCAAGGGTCGCCAGTATTCACCGTAGCGGGAAAATATTCAACAAGAGGTTGGACAGAATGGACACAGGGATTTCAATATGGATCTGCTATCCTGCAATTTGATGCGACAGGTGATGAGGAGATGTTGGCCTATGGGAAAAAGCTCACTCGCGAACAAATGGCTTCTCATGTTGGACATTTTGGTGTCCACGATCATGGCTTTAATAATGTCAGCACGTATGGCAATTTATTGCGTTTGATGATGGAAGGGAAAATCGAACACAATGAATGGGAAAGAGAATTTTATGAAATGGCGTTAAAGATGTCAGGTGCTGTACAAGCCCGTCGGTGGACGAAGCTCAAACAGGGTGGCTTTATTCATTCGTTTAATGGCCCTCACTCTTTATTTGTGGACACCGTTCGGACAGTGCGTTCGTTGATGATCAGCCACTATTTGGACCACGCCATTTGGACAGAAAATGATGTTGAAATTAATTTATTTGAGAGAGGCATTGATCACCTTGTCGCCACTGCAAATTATTGTGTGTTTTATGGTGAAGGCAGAGACCGTTACGACATCCGCGGACGGACAGCACACGAATGCATCTTTAATGTCAAAGATGGCAACTACAGATGTCCGAATGCACAACAAGGCTATTCAGGCTTTACCACATGGACAAGAGGATTGGCCTGGGCAATCACTGGCTTCGCAGAAGAACTCGAATTTTTCATAGACGCTGACGAAGCTGACTTTGAAAATTACATGGGCAAATCCATGGTCACTGATCATCTCCTAAAAGCGGCACGAGCAGTCTGTGATTTTTATATTGAGCACACACCAACAGACGGCATTCCATATTGGGATACAGGTGCGCCTAATTTGCATAAGCTAGACAATTATTTAAATCGCGAAGCTGACCCATACAATGATCACGAACCAGTTGACAGTTCTGCAGCAGCCATTGCAGCACAAGGCTTTTTACGCCTGAGTGAATTTTTAAAAGACATCGATTCAGAAGGTGCCAAAAAATACAAACAAGCTGGCCTGACAATTGTCAACCGCTTATTCGAAGAACCATATTTGAGTACACACGACACGCATCAAGGATTGATTTTACACTCCATTTATCACCAACCAAATGGCTGGGACTATGTTCCAGACGGATCAAACATTGCAAATGGTGAATCCAGTATGTGGGGAGATTATCATGCGCGTGAAGTGGCGCTGTACTTATCCAAGCAATTGAAAGACGAGCCATACTATACGTTCTATGGGTGTTTGGAGAAGGGGTAGTTATATATGTTTTAATAATGCAATGGGTCATGACCCATTGGAATATTTCTCGTAAAATATTTCTTGTAAAATAAAGCCTTTAATAAATTATACTGACTCCAAGGGGGCATGACCCCTTGTGGTATAAATAGTCAATTATCAAATGGAAGCATCATCCATGCAATGGGTTATGACAGGTTATGACCTATTGGAAAATGTCTGGCAAAAATATGCACTATAGAACGATCCTGACTCCAAGGGGGCATGACCCCTTGTGGTATAAATAGTCAAATATCAAAATGGAAGCATCATCCATGCAATGGGTTATGACCCATTGAAATTTTATAACTTATGATATAAGATATATGATTAAAAGTATGAAATAAAAAAGACCGAACCTGCGAGGCTTCGGTCTCTATTGTACATGAAAAAACTATTTTCGAACAATTATGATGTCATGATCATTTAAACTAGCTTCCCGGATATCCAGGATTTTGAGCATAACCACCAACTGTTCGATCTATTTGGTCTTGAGGTATGGGTCTTCTGACATGAAAATCTTGAATATTTGGCGCAGCATCATCATTGTGCATTCTGACTCTCTCTATCAATTTACCTGTTCTGACAAGATCGTTCCATCGGTGACCTTCACCGACTAATTCTTTGGCTCTGTCATCCAGAATCAAATCAATATTTACATCTGCTGCTGTAATACTATTGGCTTCTTCCATCCCTGGCCAAGCACCTCTTGCTCTGACGACATTAAGATCCTCCGCTGCACCTTGCATATTGCCTTGCATCATTCTTGCTTCAGCTCTTATTAAATATGCATCGGCTAATCTCATATAAATCATATCTCTTTGCCCCTGCGTGTGCTGTCGATTAGGTCTGGTGTCATCGATCCACTTGTTCATTGTCGGGAACAGTTTTTCTGTGTACTCATCTCTTGTAATCACCCAGAAATCTGCCTCGGCTTGTCTGTCGTCAGTCCATTCTGCATCCTGACCTGGACCTGGAATAAAAATAGCGCGATCGCCTATCTCATAGGTGACAGATTTTGTGTTTATTCCAAATGTTTGGACATTATTAAAGGTGCCGGCAACATTTGCAAACCACTCGTGCTTAAATGTTTTATCGTATCTCGCGTCAACATCACGATTGTCACTAAACAAATCCAAGAAATAATTAGTTGGCCTAAATCGCTTCCATGGTCTGCCATTAGCAACATCTCTAGTCATCCCTGGAAACTTGTCATATTCCATTAAGAAATACAAATGACCTCTGTTGCCATTTCCGTCCAAGCCTTCGTCTACTTGAGCTTTATTATTCTGAATAGAAAAAATGATTTCAGAATTTTGCTCATTTCCAAGCACCCATAAATCAGAAAAATCTGGCAGCAAAGCGAAGTTGTAATTATTAATTACGTTCGACATCAAACGCTCTGCGTCTGCAGCATCTCCACTTCCATTCGTATAGGCTCGTCTCATATGGACTTTGGCCAATAAAAATTCAGCGGCAGGTTTAGTCGCACGACCAAATTCACTTTGTTCGTCTGGAAGATTCGCAGCAGCAAATTCTAAATCAGGAATGATTGCTTGAGAATATATGTCACTCATAGCGGTTCTATTTGCCTCTATTTCTACACCTTCCGTTTCATCTAAAGAAATATGGACGTCACCATAGGTTTGAACCAAAATAAAATAATACATGCCTCTCAAGAATCTAACTTCGGCGATACGAGAATTCGTCACATCTGGATCAAGACCTTCAATACTTTGCGACCGATTGATCACTGCATTTGCCTGATTAATGCCCCTGTAAAAATCTCTCCACGTATCTCTGAAATAACTTTCTGATGGACTTAGTCTACCATCATAAAAGCCGATGCCTTTGTGGCTTCCATCAGAACCTGCTCTATAAATATCGGTTCCAAAGGAGTTCATTGTAAATCCGCGCTCTACGCCAAAGTACGTTTTGGAAGCAGCATAAGTTGCTTTCACAGCATCCTCTAAGCCTTGCGCAGTTGTATAATAACTTGCTGCAGATACGTCAGCAATTGGATCCTCTGCCAAGAAGTCACTACAAGACTGATTGAAGCAGAGAACTAATAAAAAACTAAAACTATATATACTTAATTTTTTCATTGTCATAGATTTTAAAATGATGCCTTCAGGCCAAATATGATTGATCTGTTAGAAGGTACATCTCCTGAAGAAATTTCATTCCCAGCTTCCGGATCGAATGTTTCATAGCTTGTGCCAAACCAAAGATTTTCTCCAGAAACATACAATCTCAAATTATTGAAAGGTAAATTATCGATTACAGTTGATGGCAATGTGTAACTAGCAGTGACATTTCTCAACTTGATGTAACTCCCATCAAAATATGTCAATGTACTGCCATCTCTAGGACGCTCTTGATTTTCATTTGGTCTAGGAGCCTCGTTTGATGGATTATCAATTGTCCAATAGTTCACATCAAGATTGTTATACCTCGCAAATAAACTATTGTTGCTGTCATGGAATCTTGATCGAATCATATGACCTTGTCGATAATAGATAAACATGTCCAAACCAAATCCTTTAAAGGAGAAATTATTTCTGATGCCACCATAAAAATCTGGAACATCTGATCCCAATACGATTCTGTCATCTGGAGTGATAACGCCATCACCGTTTTGATCAACTAATTTTATTTCACCTGGCACTTTAGCCTCTCTTGAACTGGCGAGATCTATTTCATCAGATTGATAAATGCCTTCAAATTCATAGTCGAACCAGACTTCTATCGGAGAACCAATAAACCATTCATTACCCACATCATCTAATGGATTTCCAGCTTCGTCTGTTAACGCAAGCTCTGTAATTTCTTCGTTATAACCTGCGATATTAAATCCCAAATTCCAACTGAAGCCGCTTGGATTATTGATCACGCCTGCATTCACATTAAATTCAATTCCGCTTGAAGCGGTCGAACCAATATTTTGTAAAATGCTTTCATATCCAGATGTATAGGGCAGATTCCTAGCTAATAATATGTCATTGGTTTTCGTACTGTACCAGTCTAATGAACCATTAAACCGACCATTTAAAATACTGTAGTCAAGTCCAATATCAATTGTCTTCGACACCTCCCATCCCAGATCTGAATTAGGAATATCTTGTAAGGCAAATCCAAAGGCAGCAGCATCCCCAAAGGCATAGGTCGTCCGTTGTAAGCCACCCAAAGTTTGGTATGGATCGATAGATGTGTTACCTACCTCTCCATAAGACGCTCTCAATTTCAAATCATCGAACAAGCCACTATTCTGCATAAATGGTTCATCGATGATTCTCCATCCAAAAGAAACGCCTGGGAAATAGGCCCACTTATTTCCTTCTGCCAATCTTGAAGAACCATCAGCTCTGAGTGATGCTTGAAATAAATATTTACCTCCTATGTCATAATTGACACGACCCATAAAAGATGCCAATGTCCATTCTTCTAGTCCTGAAGAAAGATTACCTTTTACTTCAGCAGTACCTATATTATAGAACAATTGAGATTCGTACGGAAGATTCAATACTTCAACTCTAGAAAATTCATCTCTCAGACTTTGTATACTTTGAAGTAAGGTCACTTTAAAATTACCTGTACCTAATGGCTTTGTGTAGGTCAATAAATTTTCCAGTGTATAACCGAGATCAGTGCCATTTTCAATTTCTGCATCTGCTGGACCACCTCGATTATCGTTAGTCAAACTTGCTCTAAATTCTCCTTGTCTTCTCATTCGAATATCAGGTCCAAATGTTGATCTGAAATTTAATCCTTCAGTTACAGAATTTAGATTGACATCTAAATATATCGGTGCAAAAATTCTTGTCGAATTTCGCTCATCTACATAAGCATTTTCTACCAATTCATTTAATGGATTTGTACGGATACCATCATTCGTCGGTAAGAAATTTAAATTGCCATTTTCGTCACGAGGAACTCCAAGTGGATTATTTGCCAACGCTTCATTCATTGTTGCATTCGAGCCCCAGTTTTGACTTGAATTAGCTGCTAAAAATGAAATTCCTGTTTTAAATATGCCACTGATTTGATGGTCCAAATTGACTCTTCCTGTCAATCGTCTAAAATCCATATTGCTGATGAAACCTTGCTCATCAAAGTAACCAAGTGAAAAATTAAATTGTGTCTTTTCACTTCCACCAGTTATTGCAATCTGATGATTCGTTTTCCAACCAGTACCAAAGATTAAGTCTTGATAGTCTGTAGAACGACCCAAGCCTATGGATTCAATTTCTACAGCATCTTCAAAGATTTGAGCATCGCTAGGAATTGTACCATTCCATGCCACAGCGCCATTCTCATCCCGTCTTCGCGATTCGCGTTTCAGTTCGGTAAATTCCGCACCATTCATCATATCAACCGTGCTTGTCGGTCTTGTTGTTCCATAAAAAGCATCATAGGTCACTGTTGTCCTACCTGTACTTCCACGTTTAGTGGAAATAAGAATGACACCATTCGCCCCTCTAGATCCGTAAATCGCAGTTGCTGCAGCATCCTTCAAGACTTCCATTGATTTGATGTCTTGTGGATTTATATCAAAAATGGCACCTTCACCAGCACTACTCGTTTGTGGTATTCCATCGATGACATACAGAGGTTCGTTAGAAGCTCCAATTGATCGTCGTCCTCTGATCTGTATGGTTGGATTTTGTCCCGGACGTCCACCACTTGATTGAATATCAACACCGGCAACTTGGCCTTTAATGGCATCCACACTACTGGCAACAGGTATTGCCGAAATGTTTTCTGCAGTAATTGTAGAAATGGCTGCAGTCACATCCCTTTTTCGCTGTGTACCGTATCCAACTACCACGATTTCATCCAAGGTTTTGGAATCTGGCAATAAGATGATGTTGATCCTTGATTGACTGCCAACCTGTACTTCTTGTGTGGCATAACCAACATAAGAAATCTGTAGTGTAGAGTTGTTATCTGGTACCTCTAAGGTGTAATTTCCATCAACATCCGAAATGGTACCAATCGTAGTTCCTACAACGGAAATAGTAGCCCCAATAAGCGGTTCCTCTCCATTTTGGTCCATTAAAGTCCCAGAGACTGTTCTTGTTTGACCATAACCGACAGTGGCTATACCGATCATTAGGATGAGAATCATGCCAAGCGGATACAGATGCTTACTCCATGATTTGTGTAAATAGAAAGTTTTCATGTAAAACAATTTAAGGTTACAAAATATTTGATGTCATCTAGAACCCACGGGTAAAGTCCTATGCTAGTGTGTACGTTAACGGCACATTAAAAATTAAGGTTAGTTAGAGCTTGAATAATACTGAATAGATCTTTTGTTAACGTTAACGAAATTAAGATAGTAAATAAAATTTATTAACAGCATAAAATTTTAGATTATAATTTCCTATTAGAATCAAATACTATAATTTCAATGAAATTCAAATGAAATAGTAGTGATATAATAATACTACAGCATAAAACATTAGTCAATATTAGAATTACTATTATACACAGAGTTTTACTATATTCGACCATGTCGTTATCGTACACGCATACATCATTATTTACGTTTAAGTCTAACAGGTCATTTATGAAATTTCAATTATTAACACTCTTTTTGTGTGCTTGCCTATCCAGTTTTGCGAACCCATCTGAGGATGGTTGGGAGATGCTTTTTAATGGTAAGGATTTTTCAAATTTTGAACAACTTAATGGAGAAGCCACCTATCTCGTCCAAGACGGTGCCATGGTCGGCATATCCAAATTGAATACACCAAACAGCTTTATGGCGACCAAAAAAACATACAGTGATTTCATTTTGGAATTTGATGTTTTGGTTGAAAATGGGCTCAATTCTGGCGTCCAATTCAGGAGCGAAAGCAAAGCCGATTATAGAGATTACAGAGTACATGGCTACCAATGCGAAATCGAAACCAGTAGTCGAAAATGGGCTGGTGGGGTGTACGATGAAGCCCGTCGTGGCTGGCTCTATCCCTTGACAAGAAATGAAAAGGGACGTCAAGCCTTTGTTCCTGGAGAATGGAATCAATATAGGATTGAGGCAGTTGGCCCATACATTCGCACTTTCGTGAATGGCATACAATGTGCAAATCTTGTGGACGATATGACTAGCGAAGGGTTTATTGCATTCCAAGTCCACGGCATTGGTAAGAAAGAGCAAGAGGGCAAAACAGTGCAATGGAAAAACATCCGCATTAAAACCAAAGACCTTCACGATGCATTGATGCCTGTTGATGGTGATGTACCAGAAATCAGTTACATCCATTCTCTGACTACCCAGGAAATCCGTAAAGGGTGGCGCATGTTGTGGGATGGCGAATCAACAAAAGGATGGCGTGGTGCCAAACTTGACCATTTCCCTGAAAAAGGCTGGGTCATGGAAGATGGTACATTAAAAGTCCTATCCTCAGGTGGTGCTGAATCAAGAAATGGCGGAGATATTGTCACCATAGACACCTACAGCAATTTTGAACTGAGTGTTGATTTTAAAATAACAAAAGGCGCCAATAGCGGCATCAAATATTTTGTTGACCCCGAACTCAATAAAGGGCAAGGCTCTGCCATAGGATTGGAATTCCAAGTGTTGGATGACAAAAACCACCCTGATGCAGACCAAGGCAAAAATGGAAATCGAACTGTAGGCTCTTTATACGATCTCATCAGGGCAGAAAACCGTCAAAGCAGCAGAGGTAAAAATTTCAAAGGCGTAGGCAACTGGAACAATGCGCGAATAGTTGTCAAAGGCGGACAAGTAGAACATTGGTTGAATCATGTCAAAGTCGTCGAATTTGACAGACACAGTCAGCTGTTTGCCGCACTAGTTGAGAAAAGCAAATATGAAAAATGGGAGAACTTTGGCCGCCTGGCTGAAGGCCATATCTTACTTCAAGATCATGGCGATGAAGTTCATTTCAAAAACATCAAAATCAGAGAATTTTAATTAGTCACATTTACTGCAAACATAATCTACTGTCATATGAAAAAAACAAGGAGAGATTTTCTAAAGAAATCTACTTTGGCAGCAGCTGGTCTCACAACCGGAATTGGCTGCTCTACTGCTAAAAGTTACAATAGAATCATAGGTGCTAATGATACAATCCACGTTGGAGTTGCAGGTATAAATAGTCGTGGGAATGCCCTTAGAAATACAGTCAGCAAATTAGCCCACACAAATGTACATGCTCTTTGTGATGTCGATTCGAAGGTATTAGAAAAGCGTATTGGCCAACACAATGAAGCATATGGATCCTCGCCCAAAGGCTATAAGGATTACCGCAACATGATAGAGGATAAAAATTTAGATGCCGTCATCATCGCAACACCAGATCATTCGCATGCGCCATTTTCAATCTATGCCTTACAAGCTGGCAAACATGTGTATTGTGAGAAACCTTGCAGTCAAAACCCACAGGAAGGTGACATGCTCATAGCTGCACAACAAAAATATGGTAAGCTGGTACAGATTGGCAATCAACAACGATCTGGACCAACGTCACAATTAGCCATGAAAGAAATTGGTGAAGGTGTCATCGGTGAAGTATACGAAGCAAAATGTTGGTATGCCAATAATCGCGGAACAATCGGCAATGGTAAATCAGCTCCAGTGCCTGATCATCTTGATTGGGATCTTTGGCAAGGGCCCACGCCTAGAAGAGAATACAAGGACAATTATGTACATTACAATTGGCACTGGTTTAGACATTGGGGTACTGGAGAAATCTGCAACAACGGTCTCCATGAAATGGACATCTGCCGTTGGGCATTAGGCACAGAAAATCCTAGTAAAGTCACCTCGCAAGGTGGTCGCTTTCACTTCACTGATGATGATTGGGAATTCTTCGACACACAAATTGTACGATTTGAATTTGAGGACGGTAAATCATTGACATGGGAGGGTAGAAGTTGTAATGGTCGCAAACAATACGAACGCGGTCGAGGCACCATGATCTATGGCACTGACGGAGCCATCATGGTTGATCGCAACAATTATATTCTATATGATCGAGCTGGAAAAGAAGTCAAAAACGAAAGTGAAAAACAATTTTCGCAGACGACCAGTCTTGTCGGTGCAGGCGGACTGACTGATCTACACATGGAAAACTTTTTCCAAGGAATCAGAGTTGGTGAGGAATTACATTCTCCAGTTGTTGTTGCGAATGTCAGCAACCATCTCTGTCATTTAGGCAATATGGCTCAAGACAATGGTGGATCAATTGATGTCGATCCTTTAACAGGAAAAGTGCTTGGCAATATGACAGCAATGAAAGCATGGAGCCGAGAATATGAAACAGGCTGGGACAATCTTGCCTAAGTGCGTGTGATACTCTAGTTGCTTTAGTACATTTGCTCTTTCTTTACCAAAATGAAAATAGTTTGACCGTTTCTTACTTGATCTTTTATCTGTTCTCATCGTTGAAAATACTCGTGAATACTTGCATTCACTACGTTTTTCGTCTTGAGAACAGACAACACTTCTACGTAATAAATCAGTCAAAACATTCTCCTTTTGGTGTATCAGACTAAAAATAATCTATTGAATACTCTTTTTTCATTAAAAGATAAAGTAGCCGTCATCACTGGAGGTGCCGGGGTTCTAGGCAGTGCCATGGCAAAAGGCTTATCTGATGCAGGCGCAAAGGTCTGCGTACTCAGCCGTACAAAATCAAAAATTGATCTGGTCACCAATCGGTTAAATGAAAATGGTGGCAATAGTATTGGTATTTCCACAGACGTCCTGGTTCGTACTCAACTCGAAGAAGCGAGACAACAGATTCTAGACCATTGGGGAAAGATTGATATTCTTGTCAACTGTGCTGGTGGCAACATGAAAGGCGCTACCATCATGCCAGACCAACAATTTTTTGATGTGTCCATGGACGACTTCGATAAAGTGACTGACTTAAACCTGAAGGGCACCGTGTTGCCATCCGTTGTCTTCGGCGAATCTATGGCTTCACAAGGACAAGGCAGCATCGTCAACATATCTTCCATGGCAGCCTCACAAGCCATTACCAGAATTTTTGGCTACTCGGCGTCAAAAGCCGCTGTTGATAATTTCACCAAATGGCTGGCAGTCGAGTTAGCACACAAACATGGCGAAGGCATCAGAGTCAACGCCATCGCCCCAGGCTTTTTCATCGCCGAACAAAATCGCAGTCTGCTGCTGAATGACGACGACAGTTTAACTGCCCGAGGCCAAACCATCGTAAATGAAACACCGATGAAACGATTTGGCAAACCAGAGGAGTTGGTGAGTACGCTCCTTTGGCTGTGTAGCGATGCCTCTAGTTTTGTGACAGGAATAATTGTACCCGTAGATGGAGGGTTTAGCGCGTTTTCAGGAGTATAAAATCCTACAAACCCCAAAATTCAATCAAAATACTAGTCTAACTAAAGGAGGACACAACCACACTAACCGTCAAGTGTAAACAGGAGACTCATAACTATTGACATCTAACTCCGACTCAAAAACACCGCTCCAAGCGCAATCACCCCTAACACAATCGGAATAATAATCTCCGCCCGAATCCCAACATAAACTTTTGGCAATATGCCCAATGATGAACACACAAACAGGATAAGACCTATAAGTGTAGGAATTGCCAACCATTTATGTGCCGCTGGATTCTTTGCAAGTATCCCTGTAAAGATCAACGGCGCTAAAATAGATGTCCCCGCAAAACTAGTCCGAGCTAACAAAACCAATTGATCATTACTCAGCAATGCAAATACCAAACAAACAATGCCAAACACCACAATTGCAATTCTGGCAATATTTACCATTTGTTTGTCCTCCCCTTTTAATAAAGATCTCAATTCCCCGCCAAGGGCAAACAATAAAGAATCTGAGGTCGAGATGGCAGCGGCTATTAAACCAATGGTCACGAGTACTGCAATAATTTCGGATTGATCAGTAAATAAAGTCTTGCCTAAAAATTCGGCAGGACTTAGATCTGCATAATTGATTGCACCATACATGCCAATAAATGCAGTTGGGAGAATCACCAATATGGCGAAAAAACCTAAACCTAAAGCCATCCGATACAATGACTTATTGTCTTTCATTATCATGATACGTGTAGAGATATGCGGTTGCGAAAATGGCAATAACATTATGCCCATGGCAGAACCAATAAAAAACTGCAAGGTGAATAAGCCTTTTGGACCAGGCACCGATAACAGTTTATCGTTTTTGGCTTCTACTTGGTCAAACATCGCTTCCATGCCGCCAAGGCTATTCAAACAAAACACACCGATGATCCAGACAACAATTAACAATAATACTCCTTGCAGGATATCACTGTAAATGATCGCTTTCAATCCTCCTAATTCACTATACACAAGCATTACCACAACCAGACTGGACGCCCAAACCCAAAGAGGTAAAGCATCTGGAAATGCCTGATTTAGAAAAATAGAAATGCCTCTGATTTGGATTGCGACATAAGGAACTAAGAAAATAAAGACACCAATAAACATTAAATACCCAACCCATTTTGAATTGAATTTTTTCTCCATAAAACCTGCCATCCCCAAATATTCGTGTTGGCTTTCTTTGACACTCTTCCTTAAATAATAGCCAAACCAAATCACACCGAATACCATCAAAGCATCAGAAAATGCTAAAAAGATCCAAGCACCCACACCATGCACACGAAAAAAATCAGGCATGCCCATCAAGGTGAATGTACTAAACAGAGAAGCTGCAAACGTGAACATTCCCAACAAACTACCAAGACTGGAACCAGCCATTAAATAATTTTTGGAGGTTCGCTCTCCTTTGCGGGAATATAAAGCTAGACCAATGATAATCAGTATATAAATACAAGCCGCTATGATTAATTTCTGTAACATACTAGTCGTCCTTTCCTGGGTGAAACAATACACCAACATAGGTGATGACCCACAACAACAAACTTATGGCAATACCAACCCACAGTATATATGGCATTCCCATTAATTCTGGCTTGTGCTTGCCTTCTGATAACACCAAAGGACTTAAGGTCAACACCGCAATGATGATGACCAACGCACAACAGATTTTCCAAATAGTGTCTTTCATATGAAGCAGTTATGTGTGAATATTTAATTTATCACTAATTAGTTTTTATTTTATAATGTATTCATTGTTAACGCGCCGTCGACCATAAATACCTGACCCGTAGAATACATAAACTCTCCCTTCACCAATGTCAAGACAACTTTGCCAATATCCTCTGGTACTCCCCATCGCTTAGTGACACACAACCCACCTTCTATTAGTGCATCATATTTATCTGTCACTGTACTCGTCATATCCGTTTTAATCAAACCCGGTCTGATTTCATAGACAGGAATACCTTCTTCCCCTAATCTGGCTGCAAATAATTGTGTCAACATACTCATGCCAGCTTTAGACATGCAATACTCGCCTCGATTGATGGACACAACAGTGGCTGATACAGAAGAGATATTGATGATGGCTGTGTTGCTTTCTGGTTGTTCAGATTTTGTTTTAATCATTTGCTTTGCAGCTAACTGAGATAAAAAGACAGATCCTTTAAGATTGATGTCCATGACACGATCATAACTTTTTTCTGTCATATCTAAAATGTCATTTCTTTCATTTGGTGCAACGCCAGCATTGTTTATTAGAAAATTTAAATGGCCAAATTCCTCAACCGCAGTATGGACAATGTTTTTTCTAATGTCATGTTGTGCTACACTGCCTTGCACATACCTGACATCAACACCCATATTTGACAGTTCATCTATAACTGGTGAGATTGCATCAAGATCTCTCATCCCATTTAGTATAAGATCAACACCATGTGATGCCAATGATCTGGCAATACCGAAGCCAATGCCTCTGGTTCCTCCTGTTATGATTGCTACTTTTCTCACTTAATTAATTTCGGTTGTTTTAAAATAAACATCTTTTATTACCACCCTTCCTTGGATTTAGCAATGAGCATTTCATTTTATGATATGGCCAATTCTCCTCCTTCGTATGAGTGGTCTGGCGGTCCAGCGGGAACGAGGTGGTCAAACCACTTTCCCCATAAACAAACCGCAATTTATTTTCTCACCTAAATCAACGGCTCCACATCCACCCACGTCCTCTTTTCCCAACTCTCAATTCCTTTCTCCGCAAGCTGCACACCTTTGGCACCTTGCAATAAATTCCATCGAAATGGTTCGTCTGCTACGACATGCTTTAAAAACAATTCCCATTCTACTTTAAAGGCATTGTCATAAGCTTCTTGCTCCGGTACTTTGGACCAACCTTCATAAAAATTAATCGGTTGAGGGACATCTGGATTCCATACAGGTTTCGGTGTATTGCCATAGTGCTGGATGTAACATTCTCTAAGTCCAGCAACAGCAGATCCTTTGGTGCCGTCCACTTGCAAACTCAACAAATCATCTCGCCTGACTCTGACTGTCCAGCTGGAATTAAAATGTGCAATGACACCGTTTGCCAATTCGAAAGTGGCATAAGCGGCATCATCAGCAGTGGCTTTATAGACATTGCCGTTCTCATCCACTCGCTCTGGCAAATGGGTTGCTCCCAGACAGGACACCGCCTGCACTTCTCCAAATAAATTATCTAAGACATAGCGCCAATGACACAGCATGTCCACAATAATACCGCCGTCATCTTCTTTTCTGTAATTCCAAGATGGTCGTTGAGCTGGTATGGAATGCCCCTCGAATACCCAATAACCAAATTCTCCTCTGACACTCAATATTTTCCCAAAGAAACCATTTTCGATCAGTCGTTTTATTTTTAACAGGCCTGGTAACCACAATTTATCTTGCACCACTCCATGTTTAATGCCAGCTGCTTCAGCCAACCTGAATAAATCGAGTGCTTCGGCTGTATCTACTCCAGTTGGTTTTTCACAATAGACATGCTTTCCTGCCTCGATTGCTTTTTTGACATCTTGGTGTCGTCGTCCTGTGACTTGCGCATCAAAGTAAATCTGTTGACTAGGATCTGACAGCAGCTTATCCAAATTTGTTGAATATTTTTCTACACCATGCTGCTTGCATAACTTCTCAAGCTTATTTGCATTACGCCCCATCAAGGTGGGCACTGGCATAATGGTATCTCCATTTTGCAACATTACGCCTCCCTGTTTTTGAATGGCTAGTATCGACCTGATTAGGTGCTGATTTGTCCCCATTCGGCCAGTCACCCCATTCATAATTATTCCAATTTTATGTTCTGTCATCACGCGTAATTTTTATATGCTTCTATTATTTGCATAAGATATTCATCCTGATCTTTAGACCAGAAATGATTTGAAAAAATTTCTACTTCTATACATCCATTAAAACCTGCAGCTTCTACCCATTCTCTGATTTGTCTTGCTGGAATGGCACCTTCACCCATGAGTCCGCGATCTCTGAGCATGTCTGTAGTTGGAACGTTCCAGTCACAAGTATGAAAAGCAAAAATATTATCGTGCTTTCCACATCTCTGTATTTCTGATTCCAATTGGTCATCCCACCATAGGTGATACACATCAATGACAACACCGACTAAGTCGTGAGCAATCTTTTCGGCCATGTCATTTGCTTGAGCCATATTGACAATAGCTGAACGAGTATCAGCATACATTGGGTGGAGTGGCTCAATACCCAATTTAATGTTATTAGATTCGGCATACGGGAGGATGGCTTCTATTCCCTCCTGAATTTGTTTTCTCGATTCAGATAATAATTGCTTTGGCTCTGCACCACACACTAAGACCAGTAACGGTGCTCCAATCTCAGCTGCTTCATCAATCAGTTGCTTATTGTTATCGATGGCTTTTTGTCTATGTTCTAAATTAGCGTGAGGAAAAAATCCTCCCCTGACATAAGAGACGACATCCAAATCAGAATTAGCCAACAGTGTTTTGGCTTCTTTTAGTCCAATGGCTTTTGCGGCATCTTGCCAGACAGATATTCCAGCGACACCAGCTGCCTGAAATTTCTCCACACTCTCCGTCAATGACCAAGGCTTGGTTGTAATACTATGGACACAAAGCTTACTTAATTCTGGTTGATTTTTTTCTGTCATTTAGTCTGTATTGCAAATCGGTATTTATTTATTTCAGTGAAACTAAAAATTCTACCAAATCTCGAATTTCACTTTTATTTAAAAGAGTTTCTTGTGACAACATGCCTGATGGCAAATTCTCTGTTTCAGCAATGGATGATTTTAAAATAGTGGTCGATGTGCCAGCTGCGTCTACGATTGATAATTCAGTCCCATTTTCAGCAGACACTATCCCTGCGACTTCAGTGCCGTCTTTTAATGTGTAATACACGTTGCCATATCCAGGCGCTATTCTGGCATTTGGGTCGACAAGTGAAAGCAATAAATCTTTTCTGGAAAGGGAGCTTCCAATCTTATCCAAAGGTGGACCAATCTGTCCACCATATCCTTGAATTTGATGACAACGCAGGCATTGTGCTGCTTCATTGAATGCTAGAATCTGTCTACCGTTTTGTGTATCTCCACCAAATAAACTTTCCTGGAATTGGGCTAATTTATCATTCTCAGGCTTAGCATTTTCATAAGCCTGTATTGCAGCAATTAATTGTTGTGACTCTTGTTTCCTTGCCGCATTGATGATATCTAATTGTATCCCTTTCTCCAAATCTGGCAATTGATTGACCAATTGAGATAATACATCTATTGCCTGTGGAGAATCCATATTGGCTAAAGATTTTATGGCCGATTGTTTTTCTTCTAGTGTAGCAGTCGATACTATTTCTTTTATAATGGAAATCTTATTCTCATCAGAAAAATCAACTTCACTCAACATCCTTTGTGCTGCTTTACGCAACTCTACATTATCATCTTTAATGACATAACTAATCACATCTGTCAATTTATCGGATTTCAATAAACCCAAAGAAGTCATTGCAGCGATTCGCACTGTTTGATCTTCGGTTTTCTGACGAACCAATGCATGCATCTTATCTTCTCCATTTGTATACCCCAATTTACCTACAACTGATACGATCATCGATTTTATTTCGGCATTTGATTCATTATCAATGGTTGCAAAAACTTGACTAAATGCCTCTCTCGCTTCATCGGCATTTCCTGGTGTCAATACCCTATAGCGATTATCCACTCTGTCCAAAACTGGCGGATCAGTCCAATAGCCCAGAGTCCATAATGCTTGCAAGCGCAGTTTCAAATCATGGTTTTTATTTAAAAAATAGGAAACCAATCGACCTGCACTTTCTTTATTTGCAATTCTCAAGTTGGCATTGATGGCTCTTCGAATAAATGCTTCATTTTGGTGAGGGCTTGTCACTAATGAAGAAGCTAACGTTACGACTGCCCCAGAGATGGAAAAATCATCGTTAATGGCTCTTGCGGCTTCGGTTGCCACGTATTCATTTTCATCGTTGACAAATGGAGCAATTAATTTTGACTGTTGTTCGCGCAATGCAAGTACAGCTCCAATACGTACATCCACAGAGGCGTGATTTTTTAAAGCTGCCAACTTGGATTCATCAGCAAGTTTTGACAAAGCATAAGCTGTAGTATGTCGCAGATGTGGATCTTTATTTACAGCAAATTTTTCTAACTCTAACACTAATACAGGCACTGACTCTTTGGCATTTAATTTTCCTAAAGCTTCGATGGAGTGTCTTTTTACATAATCCGATGTATCCGTAATCAAAGCAATAAGAGCATCGACATGATTAAAATTTGTAGGCCTGGCATCTCCAATAACTTTTGCCGTTTGTGATTTTATATACTCATTTGAATCTGCCAACAAAGGTGAAAGGTCATTTGATAATTCTGGGGTTTCTCTCATCAATTGTCCGAATCCCCAGATAGCATGTAGTCTACCGAAAAGTGATGCACCTTGTTTTGCTTCATGCAATAATAGACTCGCTTCTTTTTTATCAACCAGAGCAAATTGAGCCAGTTGTCTGACACGCATATCCTCATGATGCAACAGCTCTGCTAATTGTTCAAGAGTCAATTCATCAGCTCCTGCTTTTAATATACGTTCCGTTTGTTGCCGTTTTCCATTTTTATTTTTTGTATTTAATTTCCAAACTCTACCCGTTTCTTTTTTTGAATAACCTTCTTTCCAATCATTGACATACAGAGCGCCATCAGGTCCAAAACAGACACCAGTTGGATTTATACCCAATATGACATCTTTCTCATTAATGATTGAAAAGCTTGAACCATTGTGTTCTATTTGGAATGATTGCAATCGTGACTGAGTCGAATTACCTGTAAAGTAAGAAGCAAAGAATGTGTTGTTGTATTCTTCATTCATCGCTGTTCCTGGATTGTATGCCAGTCCTGCGGGGCCATTTTCTGCGAGTGCAAGCGCAGGGGTGATATAGGCAGCTTGTCCGTCAAAGTAAGGTAGGTATAACCCTTCATCCATCCAGACCTTATATTCTTCATAGGGATTGTTGTATTTCCCATATTGCCAGTTGATCCGCCAGCCAGTGTCAGAGCCTTCTAAAATGTGGACATAGCGTTCTCGCTCACCGGGATGATCACCATCATTATCCACACTGATCAAATTTCCATACACATCAAATGCCAATTCTTGAGGATTTCGCAGACCATGAGCAAACACCTCAAAATCTGAACCATCAGGATTACATCTCATCACAGCACCTTGGTTGGGATACATCCAGTGCTTACCAATGTCATCCGTAACATTGACACCAATATCTCCAATCGACCAATACACTTTTCCATCAGGACCCATTGTCAAGCCAGACATATCATGACCTGCAAAAGCGATATGAATGCCATAGCCCGTACTTAAAATATCTCGCATATCAGCATCGCCATCTCCATCCGCATCAGTAAACTTGTACACATTTGGAGCAGCTGTGACGAAAACATCTCCATTGTAATGTAGCACACCTGCAGCGACTCCTGTCAACATGGAATTGATGCCATCAGCAAACAAATGGGATGCATCAGCTCGACCATCTCCATCACTGTCGTAGATTTTTTTGACAATTTCGGACTGGACTTCGAGGTCCTTATAATCGTGTATGCCATCTTTATTAAAATCTTCCATCCATGTATTTTGATCGGATAAATGGGAAGCCAACTTTGTCTTATGTAATTTTTCCGTATCCTCAATACTTTGCAATGCTATATCTTCAGTATTCCAATCTCTGTGCTGACGTATATCTAAGTCAGAACTTTTGCGGCGGTAGGTTTCAGTGACATATGCATTCCCTTGATTATCGATAGAGATAGAGACTGCATTTGTCAGCAATGGACCAGGTGCCCATAAATCCATTTCAAAATCTTGATCTAAGGTATAATTGACATCGTCTTTTTCTTTAAATGCATCTGTATCAGTAATGCTAAAAATAGTAGGTATGCCATTATCTGGCATTTCTGTACAGCAAAACACACTGACACTTAAAAGGAGAAAAAAAATAGCTTGTTTATGGGTCAAAATGTTATTAATCTAGTGAAAGAAGCCCGCTTTAGGTGTTGATAATTGCGGTGCCCAAATTTTTATATTGTCAAATCGACCTGTGTCATCAAAAGATCCAAATCCTATTCTACCATCAACAAAATGGGTATCCGTGGCTTCCATAATTTTCTCACCATCAAAATAAATAGTGATGCTTCCTTCTTCAACCATTCGTTCGATTCTGACCTTATGCCATGAATTTGTTTCTCCCCAATCAGTGCCTGTTGTTGTAGAAGTGGCAATGTTGGTACGAGGCTCATCATTGACAAGAAAAATATTATTTGCATTATCATCTGCAACTGAAGCGATATGTACATAATAGAAATTCGTTGGACTCATCACATTAAAAAATAAGCACAAATCTCGGTGACCATATTCCCTCCCCGATTGACTAAGGTCTACTTCCAGAATAAAATCGCCTACTGAAACATCTTTTAATAAGGCAATATTAAATGGAGATCTGACTCTTGCACGGTATTCGCTTTCGCCAAATAATTCCAGAGTGTGACTCTCATTTGTTTGGCCGCCAATTCTCCAAGCCGAAGGATCAGTCATTTCAAAATCACGAATCGCTTGAGGAGATTCAAAGTCTTGTGTGTAAACCAAATTGTATCCATCGGGGATACTCGTTTCTTGGGCTACAAAATCAGTGGTTTTACATTGCGTGCATAACACAAGGAGGAGTGCAGATTTTAAAAGGTATTTTATCATATTCATTATTTGACGATTGCTTTAGCAGATGCTTCTTTATTGTATGGTAATGTTAAAGATTTAAATCGGTTATTTATTGACAAGAGATGATGATCTAATCCAATTTCTGCCCCCGGCACAAAACCTGGTACTGTAATGACTTGCACCAAAGCATTGCCCAATCCTCTATGCATCACACCTCTCGGAAGATAAACGAAATCTCCCACCTTTAATGAGTGAGATTGAATTAGATTTTCCAATTCGGATTTCTCTACTTCCTGATTATTTTCAATTTCTCTTACTCGGCGACTGGTCAATAATTTTGCTGTTGGGGCTGCCATTTGTACCAAATAAAATTCATCAAAGCCACCGTCTATGGGATGGTAATGCGTGAATGAATCCATCAGTCTTACTCGATGTGCATTCACACTGTGGTAGACATACTTCCCAACAGATGATGTCCATGTCAATAAAATGCGTCGATAGGCATTTGATTCTGTCGCGCAACCACCCGGAACATCTGTAATATTAGGATCCCAATCTGGCCTAATGAATGGAGGTATGTCACTTGGCAACTCATCAGGTGAGGATATCACAAGTGCACTAAACACACTATCCGAATAAATCTGATCTGCTGGTCTCATCACAATAATGTCACCAATAGAAAATTTAGATGACGCATGGCCATTCAGATCAACTGTGCCACCACCTTGCTGGATAAACAACAATCTGAATGCATCCGTTTGTTCAACCAATTGTGTCTCAAACAAATAATCTAACTGATAACCTGGGTTGTTTTTGGCAAATTCAGACTGAACATTTGCAAACACCTCATCCTTTCCTTCTTGGAGATTCGAAATTAATATGGGTTCCAGTTTTGTGGTATTCATTTTGTTTTTCACAGAAGTACAAGAACTGTACAGCACAAGAAATAAAATGCAAGGCTTCCAATATTGAACTGATATTTTAATTAGCATTTTCATAAGGAGATTCCTCTTTTCCAAGGAATGAAATCGTCTTGTCCAAGCTGCACTGCTTTCGGCTTATACTCCCCATTCGCCACCTGAATAATTAATTCCAATAATTCTTCACCCTTAGACTCTATAGTGTCTTTGCCATCTATGATTGTACCTGCATCAATGTCTATGATATCGGACATCCGTCGTTTCAATTCGGAGTTTGTAGAAAATTTAATGGTTGGTGCAATTGCATTTCCAGTTGGCGTACCCAAGCCAGTTGTGAATACAATAATAGTGGCACCAGAACCAGCCAGAGCAGTAGTACTCTCGACATCACCACCTGGCGTACACAGTAAATGCAGTCCAGGTTTGACGGCCTGCTCCGTATAATCAAGTACGTCGACAATCGGAGAAGTTCCGCCTTTCTTAGCTGCTCCAGCAGATTTTATGGCATCTGTAATCAAGCCATCCTTAATGTTTCCAGGCGAAGGATTAAATGCAAATCCGGAATCAGATTCTTCTGCTCGCTTGGCATAGCTAGCCATCAGATCAGCAAATTTCTTAGCTGTAGAAGCTTCTTTACACCGGTTGATTAATTCCTGTTCGACACCATTCAATTCTGGAAATTCGGCAAGGATGGCTTTGCCTCCTAGGGCTACTAATAAATCAGACGTGTATCCAAGAGCTGGATTTGCAGTGATACCTGAAAAGCCATCTGATCCACCACACTCCAATCCAAGACGAAGTTTTGATAAAGGAGCCGGTGCTCTAGTTATGTTATTTGCTTGCATCAAACCGACAAATGTTTGCTTGACCGCATCTGCGATAAATTCTCTTTCCGATACACTTTCTTGTTGTTCTAGATAACATACAGGTTTGTCAGAATCAGGTGCAATACTTGCAAGTGCCTCTTTAAGAATGTTGCTTTGAGCATTTTGGCAACCCAAACTCAGAATGGTTGCACCTGCCACATTAGGGTTATTGATATAGCCTGCGATTAAGGCACACAATGCATCACTGTCTTGTCTCGTACACCCACAGCCGCCTTGGTGAGCCAAAAATTTGATGCCGTCTACATGAGGAAAGACACGCTGACTTTCAATTGTTAGTTGGTCTTGCAGTATTTCAGACTGCAGAATTTCCTCTGATGAAGCACCTGCCTTAAACTTGTCAATCAACTGTTGTGTATCTACAGAAAAGTGTTTTGTTGTTGTGTACCCAAGTTGTTCAGTCATCGCATCTTTAATGACTTGTAGATTTCGGTTTTCACAAAATACAAGTGGCACAACTAACCAATAATTCATCACACCAACAGAGCCATCAGATCGATGATACCCATTGAATGTTTTGCCCTTAAAATCAGCAACATCAGGTTTTATCCATGTTTGGTTTCCAAGCTTCACCGTATAATCCGAAGAAGAATGCTCAATGTTTGTGGTCGTAATGCAAGCTCCTTTTTCAATAGCTGATGTGGCTTTACCTACCAGTACACCGAACATAATCACTGATGCCCCACTGGCTAAGTTTTTCACTGCAAATTTGTGTTTGGCTTTTATCGGTTCTGCTGTCGTATAACTTGTGCCATTCAGAATCACTGTTTCTCCAGCATGCAAGTCTTGGAGAGCTACAATGACATTATCGTCTGGATGAACTTTCAAAATTTTATTTCCCACGTGCACAAAATTATAAATGAATTTACACCTAAAAAGCCAATATTTTTCGATAGATTTAAAAAATCGTTAACGTACACGAGAAACATATTAATTAACACGATAGTCAGATTCAACAATAACATTTACTGAACGGCTACATGTAAAAATGAGTACTCAAAAACGAGTATACCGAGGCGAATGAAAGAATTTTTAGGCGAAGACTTTCTACTAGAAACTGCAACTGCTCAACGCTTGTATGATGACTTTGCTCGTGACATGCCGATAATTGACTACCACAACCATCTTCCACCTGAGCACATACGCCACAACACTATTTATCATAACATCACTGACATCTGGCTTAAAGGTGATCATTATAAG
Source organism: uncultured Saprospiraceae bacterium (assembly GCA_937997635.1). Lineage (GTDB taxonomy): Bacteria > Bacteroidota > Bacteroidia > Chitinophagales > Saprospiraceae > CALFUK01. The sequence continues at coordinate 26,996 of CALLFA010000142.1, forward strand.
TGGCGTGCTATGAGAGCCAATGGTGTGCATGAAGAAATGATCACAGGTAATGCAGATGATGCTGCTAAATTCCAACAATGGGCGGCTACTGTTCCCTATACCATGCGCAATCCATTGTATCACTGGACTCATTTAGAACTCCAGCGTTATTTTGGAATTACGGATTTACTCAATGAATCAACAGCTGATTTAATTTATAAACAATCATCAGAACAAGTCAACACACCAGAGTTCTCGACACAAGAATTGTTAAAGAAAATGAATGTTCATATTGTTTGTACTACAGATGATCCGAATGATGATTTATCCCACCATCATGCATTATCCTTGACAAACTGGGGTGTACAGATGCTACCTGGATTCAGACCTGATTCTTTCATTCACATTCACAAAGAGGCTTTTGGTCAAAAAATTGCTGAACTGGCATCTTTGACGGATCGGCACATTCAATCAGCTGGAGATATTGTAGAAGCCTTGAAGGACAGGATTAATTTTTTCCATGACAATGGTTGTCGATTATCAGATCATGGTTTGACACACATCAATGCAGTTTCCAATCCAAAACACGATGTTGATGTGACTGTATCAAAGAGATTAAAAGGAGAAGCCATCAGTAATGCCGAAGCTGCCGAATATGAATCCTTTTTGCTTGATCAACTGGCACGCATCTATTTCAAAAAAGGTTGGACCATGCAATTCCATTTAGGTGCGATTCGAAATAATAATCAAAAATTAATGAATCGTCTTGGTGCAGATGTTGGCTGTGATTCTATCGGGGATTATTCGCAAGCGGAAGGATTGTCGCTGTTCCTTAATCGTCTTGACACGGATGAACAGTTAACGAAAACTGTACTGTATAATCTCAATCCAGGAGACAACGAAGTATTTGCAACCATGGTTGGTAATTTCAATGATGGTGAGACAATTGGTAAAATGCAATGGGGGTCTGGCTGGTGGTTTTTAGATCAAAAAGATGGCATGGAAGATCAGATGAATGTCTTATCAAATATGGGATTGTTGAGTCGCTTCATTGGTATGTTGACAGACAGCAGAAGCTTTTTAAGTTTTCCAAGGCATGAATATTTTCGCCGTATTCTTTGTAACCTTATTGGGAATGATATTGAGAATGGAGAATTACCAAATGATGTGAACTGGCTAGGTAAAATGGTGCAGGACATTTGCTACAATAATGCCAAAGCCTATTTTAATTTTCCTGATACCATTCAAAAATAAATAATGAAAACGAACAAATCCATATTACATAACACCTCGCTTTTTAGTGGATCTTTGTTTTTCATACTCTTTAGTTTAGTCTTTTTTTCATGTGCTGAAATTTCAAACACCAAGTATTTAAAATTAGCACATGGCCTTGATTCTAGTCATCCTGTCCACAAAGGAATGGTCTTCATGCAAGAACGATTAGCTGAAAAATCGAATGGGACACTTCAAATAGAAATATATCCAAGTCAGCAATTGGGTACGGAAAGACAAGCATTGGAATTATTGCAGATCGGCAGCCTTGCCATGACAAAGGTATCAGGTGCGGTAATGGAAAATTTTTCCCCAAAAATAAAGTGCCTTAGTCTGCCTTATGTCTTTAGAGATAGAGAACATACCTACAAAGTCCAGGATTCAGATGTCGGTCGAGAATTACTCATTCAAAGTGAAAAATACTGGTTGCGAGGACTCGGCTATTTTGATGCCGGACAACGCTCATTCTATACCAAAGAAAAATCAATCATGACACCTGATGACCTTAAAGGCATGAAAATCAGAGTACAAGAAAGTGTCATGGCAATGAATCTTGTTCGTGCCTTGGGTGGCGCACCAACACCAATCTCATGGGGAGAATTATACACTGCCCTCCAGCAAGGAGTCGTTGATGGTGCAGAAAACAACCCCCCAAGTTTTGTCAGTTCGAGACACTATGAGATTTGCAAATATTATTCACTCAATGAGCATACTGCCGTACCAGACTTATTGGTGATTGGGACAGTTGCCTGGAATCGACTATCAAGCCAAGAACAGAACTGGGTACAGGAAGCAGCAGATGAAGCCATTGACTATCAACGTAAAGTTTGGGTAGCAGCAGAACAAGAAGCTTTGGAGACTGTAAAGGCAGCTGGAGTCACCGTAACAAGACCCGATAAAACAGTGTTCGCAGAAAAGACAAGATCGTTGTTGGATGAATATAAGGATGATCCGGAGATGTATGAGTTGATACGGAGGATACAGAATGTAAGATGATTTTGCTATGGGCAAAATCAAGTGTTGAATCAGCCTTTCGGCTGAGGTTATGAATTTTGCTTGGGGCAAAAAGTGATGAATGCCGCAGGGTTGCGGCAAGTGATGAATCAGCCTATCGGCTGAAGTGTTGCATACATAAAGATTAGGTTGAAGGCCATCAAAAAAATAAAGTCTTGAGAAAAACAATTGATTTTTATTTAGGGAGATTTTTGGCATTGCTGATGGTGGTGATGACTGTGGATGTCTTGTGGGGTGTCTTTACCAGATATACCTTGGGCAATCAAGCTAGTTGGTCGGAAGAATTAGCGAGATTTTTATTGATATGGATTGGGATACTTGGAGCTGCTTATGCTTCGGGGCAGAACATGCACTTAGCTATTGATTTATTATCGCCAAAATTAGAAGGAAGGAAAAAGAAACTGCTGGCCAACACCATTCGCATGGTCATCATAACGTTTGCTTTTTGCGTCTTGGTAGTTGGTGGATTTCGATTGATTTACATTACACATGTGTTGGGTCAGACATCTCCAGCTTTGCAAATCCCAATGACTATCGTTTATGCTGCGATTCCTTTAGCAGGAGTTTTGGTCGTGTATTATAAGCTTCATGATTTATTCACCTCAAGCCAAACGAGTTAAATCATGGAAGTAGCCATTTTAGTTTTAACCTTTATCATTTTACTTGGACTTGGTGTGCCGATTGCTTGGAGTATTGGCATGAGTAGTATATTGACTATGCTGGTAAGTATTCCGGCTATCCCTGCATTTACGACTGTGGCTCATCGGATGGCGACTGGCCTTGACAGTTTTTCATTGCTTGCAATTCCGTTTTTTATTCTGGCAGGACAAATCATGAATCGTGGAGGGATTGCCAAGCGGCTTATTGGATTTGCCAAGACTTTAGTGGGTTCTCTCCCCGGTGGATTGGCTCATGTCAATATTATTGCCGCTATGATGTTTGGTGCTATTGCAGGATCTGCAGTTGCAGCAGCATCAGCAATTGGAAGTTTTATGACTGACGAGATGGAAAAGGAAGGATACAGTAAAGAGTTTGCTGCTGCAGTGAACATTACATCTTCCACGACAGGAATGGTCATACCACCAAGCAACATCCTCATTGTGTATTCGCTGGCTAGTGGCGGGGTATCAATTGCTGCCTTATTTATTGCAGGTTATATTCCAGGCATTCTGACAGGATTGTTGTTGATGACAGTTGCTGCTTTCTGGGCCAAGAAAAGAGGATTTAAAGTTGGGAGACGAAGTACATTAAAAGAAGTGTGGTCTACATTCTGGTCTGCTTTTCCCAGTTTGTTGTTGCTTGTTGTCGTGATCGGTGGAATTGTAGCCGGAATCTTTACAGCAACAGAAGCATCTGCGGTTGCAGTGTTGTATTGTCTGATACTGACATACGTCTATAAAGAAGTGTCTTGGAAAGAATTGCCTGATATCTTTTTGGCGTCAGTAGAAACAACAGCTATCGTGATGTTGTTGATTGGCACTTCTATGAGTATGTCATGGATCATGGCCTATGAGAATATTCCTCAAAACATAACAGACTTTTTATTGTCAATTAGTGACAGCAAATTGGTGATTTTATTGATCATCAATCTCACGTTATTATTCGTTGGTGTGTTTATGGATATGACACCAGCTGTCTTGATATTTACGCCTATATTTTTACCAGTCGTCACTTCTCTGGGTATGGATCCGACACACTTTGGGATCGTGATGGTATTGAATTTGACAATTGGACTTTGTACGCCGCCTGTTGGATCTGTGTTGTTTGTGGGTGTAGGTGTTGCAGGGACTACAATTCAGAAAGTCATTCGGCCATTGATGCCATTGTTTATTGCGATGTTGGTAGCGTTGATTTTAGTCACGTACATTCCACAGTTGAGTTTGTGGTTGCCTTCTTTGTTTGGGTTGTGAATTGGTGATGTAGATATGTTTTGATGGGATGAATTGATTTGGAGATGTTTGATGTTTGACCTTTTTTGATAAAAATATAATACCGAAAGAATACGAAATTACCTCATGAAGTACATCATTTGCGAACAACCAGGGAGGCTCACTTTACTTGAAAAAGAAAATCCAATTCGCGGGCTTAACGAAGCACTTGTCAAGATAACACGTGTTGGCATTTGTGGGACTGACTTACATGCCTTTCAAGGCAACCAACCATTTTTTAGCTATCCTCGAATATTGGGTCATGAGTTGGCTGCAGAGATTATAGAGATTGATGATAATGAACAAGGATTAGAGGTAGGGGATCGAGTCATCATTATGCCTTACATCAGTTGCGGCACATGCATTGCTTGTAAAAGAGGAAAAACAAATTGTTGCGAATCTATCTCTGTATTAGGTGTCCATGAGGATGGTGGGATGCAAGAATATTATACTGTCTCTACAGATGTGTTGGTAAAAGCCAATTCATTATCAGAAGAACAAATTGCGTTGGTAGAACCCTTAGCAATTGGAGCCCATGCCATTTCAAGAGCGAAACCATCGAATAATGAAACTGCTTTGGTTATTGGATGTGGTCCTATCGGTCTGGGACTATTGAAACAAATGCAACTCCTAGGCATTCATGTTATAGCCATGGACATACATTCAGATAGACTTGTGTTCGCTAAGGACGTTATGGGTATAGATCAAATTGTATTAGCAGATGATAATGCTGAAACAGAAATCAAAAGACTCAACAATGGACAATTACCTACGATTGTATTTGATGCAACTGGCAGCAAGCAAGCGTTGGAGAGTGGAATCAATTTCATGGCACATGGCGGGACTTATGTTTTAGTGGGTTTGTATAAAGGTGATCTGACATTCAACCATCCTCTTTTACATAGCCGAGAATCCACTCTGCTGAGTAGTCGAAATGCAACCATGGCTGACATTCTCCAAGTCAAGCTTATGTTGGAAAGCGGCTTGTTTCCAGATGCTGCATTTATTACACACAGAGTTTCTTTTACAGAGATGATTGATCATTTTGAGTCATGGATAAAACCAGAGTCGGGGGTCATCAAGGCAATGGTTCATTTGTAGACT
>CALLFA010000143.1 GCA_937997635.1 uncultured Saprospiraceae bacterium
TTTAAATGAATATACCTATAGATTTAATAGACATTTTATGAACGGTAAAATATTTGATAATCTGATGAAGCGCATGATGAATCACAAGCCAGTAAAAATCTGTGAATTATCAATTGCAAGTTAAAAGCCTGATTCAATAAAATTTTATGACAAGTACGATTAAGAATATTTTCATTCTAATTGCCGGAATTATGATTGCTGCAATAATTTCTTTTATCATTATTAGTTTAGGCCATCTTGTAATTACTCCACCACTTGGCATGGACACAAATGATTTTGAGAGTATAAAAAGTAATTTTCACTTATTTCAAACAAAACATTTTGTTTTTCCATTGATTGGTCACGCAATCAGTACTTTTTCTGCCTCATATTTTGTTTCACGGTACACTGATAATAACAAATTATGGTTTGCATTAGGGATTGGCATACTTTTCACAATTCTCAGTACAGTAATGTCCATTAGAATTGGACAATTTAATTGGATAAGTATTGTTGAAATTGGACATTATATTCCAGTAAGCTTTTTGGGCTTTAAATTTTGGCAAAAATCAAATTCAAAAGAAGGTTCTTAAACTAAAGGATTTATTTTTTACATCCTGCTTGACACTAACTTATCTACACCCCCTAAATCTACTCAATTCCACACGTTTTTACCCTTAATCCTTTTGATATTCTGAGCCATTACATCATCACCAATTCGTACTACCTCACTCAACATACATATTTCCATGTTACACTGCACTCCATCAACATTGTCATATTCACTAATCTAAGGAATTAATTGATCGCTTTCTAACCCATCTTGCTTCTCGAAATGGTACTTTTGCAGCTCAAATGAGATAAGTGATGAAAACGATACATGCCTTACAACTCGTACTAATAACACTTTACAGTCCTGCATTTGCACAAGTCACCATTAATGGAACTGTCACAGATGCCGAAACTGGGGAACAAGTAGAGTATGCGAGAGTATCGCTTAACGGCAGTACAGTGGTCAAAGCTAATACAGATGAAACCGGATACTTTGAGTTTACAGGTGATCAACTACCTTTAGACGTTCTTGTCACCTCACTAGGCTATCACGAACGTCTGGTCAACATATCCAGTGTCCCCGTGCAAATCAGCCTGCAAGCGGACCCTTTACTGTTGAATACCATAGTCATCTCTGGCAGTCAAGCTAATAAGGAACTGTTTCAAAATAGCACATCTGTGACAGCAATTGAAAAACTGGATCGCAGGCATTCAACAGGCATCGCTAGTTTGCTAGAATCTGTACCCGGTGTCTTTGTTGATGGCTCCTTAGGAGAAGTCTACACAAGAGTATTTACAAGAGGAGTCGCTGCTTCTGCAGATGAAAATATTGGTTGGTATTATCAATCTTTACAGGAAGATGGGATGCCAGTCTCAGCTATTCAATACAATTATTTTACACCAGATTTTTTTCAACGTACTGACTTAATGACTGATCGACTTGAAGCATTTCGTGGAGGCAAGTCAGGTGTCTTGTTTCAAAATGCGCCAGGTGGAGCGTTTAATTTTATAAGTGCATCCCCGTCTCAAACGATGGCAAAAATAAAAGCAACTGTCGGCATACAAGGAGAAGGAAATCCGTATTCAAAGTTAGAAGCAGTTGTACCAATATCAATCAGTGACAATTGGAATGCAAGTCTTGGCGGTTTTCACAGATATGATGAAGGGCATAGAAATGTTGACTATCCTTGGGGTCGAGGCGGCCAAATTAAAGGCATACTTCAAGGACAGTTGGCCAATGCAGTTTTATCGCTTAGAGTAAAATACCTCAATGACCAGGTCAATCGGAATTTAGGCTTATCAGCAACCAATTGGGAAGATCCGCAAGCAGCCTTTGGTCAGAATTTCAATACGACAGCTGTGTTGTTGCCAACCATCCAATCAGAAGTGCCTGGTGAATTTGGCTATGAGTTTGATTCCACAAAAGGCATTCGGCCTTCTGAATTTGCAGTACATCCTTCGATTGATATAAACTTGAAGGGCTGGGACATATCTGCTTCTTCGAAATGGTCAACAAAATCGACAACATGGGATACATCCTTTGGTAATCAACCATTAGGATTAGAAAGCTTTTTGCCATACTTTTTGAGTGGTGGCGAATTTCCATTTGGTGCTGTGTCATTCACAGATGTCATCACTAACGAACAAGTCGCTGTCGTGAATAATGCAGGCGCACTAAATGCCTTTCAAGGTCTTCCTCCTGAGTTCGAGTACATCAGTGGTAGTCTTCCCAATAATGCTTTACTTGGCATAGCTCCTTGGAAAAAAGAAGATGATTTGACAGAATGGATGAATCAAATTCGACTGTCTAGAGAACTAGGGCAACACAATATCGAACTCGGACTTTTTCATTCGATTTCACAATTGGATTATTTTACCAATGCCAGTTTTGCCTTTGCGACATTTGAGAATGAACCAAGAGCGCTTCGTGTTGGCTTGCAAGATTTTGAAGGAAATGAATTCACACTTTCAGATGATACCGGCTTATCAAATTACGGTGCGTTGTTTTTTGAAAGTGGAAATTTTGATGTCAGGCAAGTCGCTCTATTTGCTAGTGAAGAATGGTCTATAAATGACGCACTTACCATTGATGGAGGTCTGAGATACGAACGTGTCAATCATCAAGGTGGACTAAATGTGCCCACTTCCTTTGTTCAAGAAGGTGGTATAGATGGCAATGTGCAAACTGACTTTGACAATGGGCAAATGATTCCAAGTGGTTTGGTTGAAGAATTAGATTTCACTTACGACTATTTGTCTTTTTCAATAGGTGCTGGATATGCCATTGATGATCAGAATTTTTTATTTGGAAGATACTCTGATACAAACAAGGCGCCAGAGCTAAACATTTATATCCAGAACTTTTCAGGCTTGCCGATCAGCGATAATGCAGAAGTTCAAGGAATCAGACAAATAGAATTGGGCTACAGATATCGATCTCCAAAATTTTCTGGGTCAGCCACACTATTTAATAGCCAGTTGGATAATGTGGCCATTACAGATTTTGTGTTTGATCAGCAAACAAATGAAATATTTAATGCGCCCACTCAATTCAATAGTACAGAGACACGTGGTGTAGAATTGGAGTGGACAGTTTCTCTTTCTGAGAATTTTACTTTGACAGGAAATCAAACTTTTCAAGATGCGCAGAACGATCAATTTACCATTTATGAATCTAATGGAACGGCAGATACTGCAGATGATATGACAATTGATTTCTCAGGAAACAAACTCGCTTTGAATCCAAATGTTCTGTCTAGAGTTTCTGCTCAATGGAGTGTTTCCAATTTTTCTCCATCTGTTAATTGGAATTATATTGGTGAAAGAGAAGGCAATGCAGAAAATTCATTTCAATTACCTGCATATCATACAGTAGGGATTAATCTAGATTATCGACTTGGTAGTTCTGTGCTTCTTGGCCTTAAAGTGACTAATGTATTTAATTCTGCTGGGTTGATTGGTTTCTTTGGACCAAACCAATTTGGCAGTAGCGCCAATGCAGCAACAGCATCTTTTATAGAGTCGAATCCAACTTCGTCATTTGTTGTCGTTCCTATATTGCCAAGAGCTGTTTATTTTTCTGCTCAGTATACCTTTAATTAATTAAAAATGAATCCGCCAATAAGGGTTTTCTTCGCGCTTCATAGCGTCAGCAATATATTTCTCTAATTTCTGATCGAACTCTGAATACGTAATCTCTTTGCCTTTCATCTTTTTGGGTAATTTTACTTTCTCCACAGATTCGAGGTCAATCTTTGTTGCTGTAATTACTGCGTCTCCATTATTTTTATCCAACTCTAATATTAATCCTGGAAGTCCACCAAACCCTTCAGGCCCACCGGTCACTGGAATAGCGTCTGTAAACCAAGCATGGATAGTTTGTCCTTTTGCTTTGTCAACAGTCTCTGCTTTCATACACAAATAGCCTTCAATTTCTCTGATTTCATTTAAAATCTTCCACTTAGTTTTTGGTATTTCTTCTTCTATCAGGTAGTTTTTTCCTAAATGTTCAATCCAATCTTTTGCTTTATTAGACTTGTAGTCTCTGATAATGAAATAACTTCTTTTCTTCCACGAATAACCACTCTCCGAAACTTCATCTTTATAGGTATACACACTTTTTTGACCATCGAGGAATAAATCATAATTCTGACCTTTCCATGATTCCTGCTGCTTACCCCAAGTTAATCTATCCCGCTCGACATCTTCTTGAGTGATCCATGGTAATTTAGACATCATTGATATCCAATCTGTTTTGCGATTATATGTCACCAACCCATTTACCTCTTGCGAGATAGTTTCTCCAAGGAAGACGACACATAGAAAAACAACAATACTGATTCTTTTCATTTTTATTTCTTTTTACTGTACATCTATTTATTTATTACCACCAACCATCTTTCTTTACTCCTGATTTCAATCCTTTGATATTATATGTTAAACTTAACATGACATATCTTCCAAGCGTTACGGTTGTTGACTGACTAATGCCATTTCCGGATGCCCCTTGAAAGAAGCCTCGATTTTCATTAAAGGCATCATAAATCGCGAGTCTTAACTCAGCTTTTTTACCAGGTAAAAACTGTCGATATACAGATGCATTTAATATTGGGATTTCTTCATTTGCATCAAAGCGATCATTCTGATATTTCCTGTAATTAAAGTTAGAATTTAAATAAAAGCCAAATGCTAATTTTGTATTAAATTCTGCTGACAAATTTGTGCTGGTTACTTTTTGGTCTTGACTGGTATTGATGTCATATGTGGTATTAGCATTTGAAAATCTCGCGGTTAAATACAGTGCCACATCATCTACTGGGGTAATATTAAACCGGAAGGATGGTTCGTACCTTGCCGTACTTGTATTGTTCTCAAAATTATTGACTAATGTTGGTCTTTCTTCAAAACTAGCAAAAAGACTTGCTCTTGATGTAAACTTTCCTTTAATTATTGGCACATTAATGCTCGTCCAGAAATTACTATTAAATCCTCCTTCCAAATTAATAGGCTGATAAGTGGTTTTTAAATTTTCATCAACAGTTTCTGATTGGCTAAAACGATTATTATAAAAATCAAAACTCCCATTAAAATTAAATCTCACTCCAGAAGCAGGATAAGACCTACTGACGTAACCGCTAATGCTGTTGACAACCTCCGGCGTCAGATCTGGGTTTCCTACTCGCACATATAATGGATTCGAAATATCGACAATTGGTTGTAAATCATCTATCCTTGGTTCTGTTGCAAATCTCGTAAAGCTAATGTCCACATAGGCATTTCTGACAGGACTAAAATTGATTGACAAATTTGGAATTATATTAATAAATGTTTCATCCACCACACCATTAAATGTGCCTCCTTCACTATTGTAATCGCCACCCAATTCAAAAGCTTGATAGGCTAAACCTGCAGAAATATTGTAGCCATTATGCGAATATCTAAGTGAGCTGCCGAGTCTATTTGCATTTATATTATTTGTGAACAATCTGCTTAATTCTATATTAGTCAATGACCGTCCGCCTTCAAGATCTGAGACATCTCTTAACCCTTCTTCTCTTCTATTACTAAAATTGTAAAATGCTTGCCAGAAAAATCTTTTGGATAACGGTTCTACAAATAAAGCATTCGCTTTTATGTGATTTTTTGTTGCAAGATTAATGTTGTTTTGGTTAAGGCTTTCTTCAAATTCTGCACTACCGGGTGTAGCAAAAAATGATGTCAGCGATTGCTGGACAGAGATATCATTCAGATCAGTGTATAAATAAGAAGCATTTAAGCCCATACTTCTTCCTTTCTTTTTGAATTTCTTCCTGAAAAAAACAATGCTGTTGAACAATTGTCCATCTGTTTTATCATCATTATTATATTCTGAAGCATTCGTTAATACATCATTTCTGGATAGTGTCGAACTTCCACTTGATAAATTGTTTTGATCCAAGATTGCACCATTTACTTTGACCTTAATGGTGTGCAACGAATCTAATTCTTGTTCCAACTGTAACTCCACTCGATGGCCTTGTGATAAATTATCTCTGACATTGTTGCTTACTCCTTGTTGTTGAAAATCCTGAAAAAAGCGATCTTGAAATCCACTTGATTCAGCTAATAATCCCGCTTGATTATAATAATAAACACTACTTAATTTTGTCTTTTTGTGATCGTAGTTGAAATTAATTCCACCATTATAGTTTTCAGGTAAGCCACTATTCCCACCAGAGAAAAATAAGTTTTGAATGCTGCTTTCTAGGCCACCGCCTGAGCCACCAAATGAAAAATATTTACCACCGCCTCCACCGAAGCCATAATCTCCATTATCATCAAAATTAAAAGACTGCGACCCCATAAAGTCTTGGTAATCATCCCATGACAAACCATTTCTTCCGGTATTATTTCCAACACCGACAAGACTAAATTGTATTTTCTCATTAAAGCGATTAAAGTTACCTTTTAGTTCTGCACGTTCTTCGGTCCCCACACCAGCAATCAATCGGCCAAAGCCCCCAGACTTATAGTCTTCTTTTAATTCCAAATTCATTGTCTTATCCTGAGACTCTGATGTCGAACCCGTAATCTCTTCTTCTTCATTTTTTTTATCAAAAACCTGCACTTTTGATATACTTTCAGCTGGAAGATTTTCAGTTGCCGCTTTGGGGTTACTACCAAAAAATGATTTACCATCTACGGTTACTTCGCTCACCGTTTTTCCATCTGACAATATCGTCCCATCCAATTCAACTTCCATCCCTGGTAATCTTTTTAAAAGTTCTTCCACTGATGATCCTTCAGGTACTTTAAATGTTGTGGCATCGTATTCTATGGTATCTCCTCTCATCTTGATCTGTGCTTTGGCAGCCTTAATGACAACTTCCATCAATTCGGTCGCCATTTCCTCCATTTTGAGTAAGCCTAAATCTACATTTCCATTAACCGTACTAGCAGGCACGTGCAATGGAATATAACCTAAGTAGGTAGTCTTGACTAAGTAATTCCCACTTTCTATGTCTTTAAATTTGAAGGAGCCATCCAATTCTGATCGAGTAAATTCCACCATTGTAGAATCCGATTCTTCTAAAAGCAAAACAGTAGCATGAATCAACGGATTAGACAAGGTGTCCTCAATTATTCCTTCGATCTTTGCTCCTTTCTGTGCAGTAGCTGAAATTGAGAGCAACATGAATAAGCAAAAGCAGATCGTATGGAAATAGTTATACACGTTTAGCGATTGTACTGAAACCTTATGATGTGAAATGTTGATGTTCATAATTGTCTTTTCGTTAAGTAAAATGTAGTTCTGATTGTACTTGTAGAATAACTTGTCATTCTATTAAAAAGTATAATCCTCAATGAATCTACGCGCAAATATAGTACGAAGCCCTTCGTATAACTACAAGTTTCGACTAACTGTCACTCTTGGTAGATGAAAATTTACGGAATATTGACGGACGAATTTCTTAATGAGATGTTATTTTCCTCCTTATGTACATTTGAATCTTCCATTCATTCCACGCCAAGATGGCAAATGAGCATCCAAGTAAAATGTTTCTGGTAAGTTCAACAGGCTCGATGTAAGTTGTCATCAACGTCCTGATTAACAATATTTCTACTATAATGATGAGTAAAGCCGCAAGAATCATCCCAAGTGCAAAACCTTTTAATCGATCATACTTTCTATAGGAATCAAGCCGCAACACCTTTGCACAAAAGGTCTTATACAGCTTATTGCCACTATCCATTTTACACAGCTCAAGGAGAATATGTAAGGAAAGTTCAAACTGATTTGTGTTGTAGTAACAGGCTGCCTTATTGAACAATAGCTTTTGATAAATGTCTTCACCATGTAATTCCATGATGTTTTGATCGATCACTTTCTCAATCATTGGATCAGCTTGAGCAATGAATTGATTATAGCGTCCGACATGAAACAAGGATAAGGTGTAGTCCAATTCTATCTCGGCCTTAGGTCTGTCGTTCAAATTTTGTATTTGCTTCACATGAGATTCATACCAAAGGATTTTGGCAGCATATGCATTATCTGAGATGGAGAAGTAATCCAGATATATTGGTGACTGATATGATAATTCTTGTGTTGACAAAATTATTTCCTTCCTTATGAGATTGTTACAAAAGTAAGACTAATTAGTTTTACAATCCCGAAGATTTATCAATTTCTTGAATCTCGTCCCCAAGCCAACTTATTTCGGATTGTATCCAAAAATGAGTTGTTCTCCAAGCGGATGAGCTGTGTGTTAAACGCGCATTTTGTTAGTGATAGCTTGTGTTCTGCGGTCACAGTCTCATATCTGGAATCGAGTGTACACATGAAATTTTCAGACCTGCCCGCGATCTCTAATTGTACTGTCGTCGTGTTTGAGACAATCAAGGGTCTCACATTTAAGTTGTGTGGCGCCACAGGTGTGATTACAAAGTTCTCTGAATTTGGATAAATGATCGGTCCTCCACAGCTAAGATTATATCCTGTAGAGCCTGTTGGAGTAGAAATGATAATCCCATCTGCCCAATACGAATTGAGAAACTCACCATCAAGATAGGTATGAATCGTTACCATAGAACTCGTATCCCTTTTGTGTAAGGTAAAGTCATTCAATGCGAAAGGCGCGTCGCTAAAAATGGGCATGTTTGATTGCATAGAAAGCATCGCTCGCTGCTCAATCTTATATTCCTTATTCATCAATTGACTCAGAGCACTGTCTATAAAGGTCCGTTCTGTACTTGCCAGAAAACCCAAACGACCGAGGTTAATGCCTAAAATAGGTGTCGATAACTCTTGAATCAATGTAGACGCAGTCAAAATCGTACCATCTCCTCCCATCGATATACATGCATCTGGTTGAAATTCTCGCAAGTGATCTGGGGTAGACACGATTAGCTCAACAGGCACATCCATGCCTTGTTGCATGAGCTCCGTTGCGAATACATCATTGATCCTATACGTTGCCTTATCTTTCAAGAAATCGAGTACTTTCTTCACATAGGGCAAATTGCCCTTATCCAAGTATTTCCCGAATACCAATACTTTCATTTATTAAAGATAGATAGTTGTAGTAGAATATCATACATTTGCCTTCTCATTTGGGGTGCCCTTAGTGGCTGAGATTACACCCATCGAACCTGGCCAGGTAATTCTGGTAAGGAAAATGACCTACAGGTTGATGGTTTTTATTAACTATCAAACTTATCAGCCCCATAAGTTTGGTGATAGTAATTGAGATATGAGTAGAATGATATCAATCGTCTTTTTGACATTTTGGTCCATTTTCGCAACAGCACAACACGCCTACACCGGTACAGTTTCAGATCCAGAAGGTAAGCCATTGCAAGGCGCATTGGTCTATGTGGATGATGGATTCAAAACTGCTGTCACTGACCTTGAAGGACAATTTTACATCCAAGGTCTAGAAGCAGGAAACTATACAATCGCTATTCAATATCTGGGCTATGCTGATGTGAAATCTACGATCCGCATTCCAGATGACCAGCATACAGTATATGCTATGAGTACGGCAAGTCATCAGATACAGCAGGTAAATATTATAGCCAATACACTGACAAAGGACTCCCCATTCAGTTACGAAGAAGTATCTAAAGAGGACATTAATATTAAAAACCTTGTACAGGACTTACCATTTTTAATAGAACACACACCTTCGATGGTCGTCACTTCTGATGCAGGTGCAGGCGTAGGTTATACAGGCCTTCGACTTAGAGGCTCAGATGCCACTAGAATAAATGTCACCATCAATGGTGTGCCATTAAATGACTCCGAGAGTCAAGGCGTCTTTTGGGTAGATCTACCCGACTTTGGTAGTTCTGTCGAAAACATCCAAATACAACGAGGTGTTGGTTCGTCAACCAATGGGGCTGCAGCTTTTGGTGGCACCGTTGCATTAAACACCAATCAAAGCAGAACGGATGCTTATGGTAAGATATCTGGCGGGTATGGCTCATTCAATACAAACAAGTTGTCTGTAGAAGCTGGTACTGGATTATTATCTGATCGTTTTGTTGTAGAAGGTCGCTACTCTTTAATTAATTCAGATGGTTATGTGGACAGAGCAACTTCAGATTTAGATTCTTGGTCCATTTCGGCAGCTGCTATTGGAGACAATTCGTCACTAAGATTAAATGTGTTTTCCGGTGATGAGCGAACATACCAATCTTGGTGGGGTGTTCCTGAAGCAAGGTTGACAGGAAATGAAGATGAATTATTTACGCATTATTTTAATAATGTTGGTGTTACTTATAATACTCAAGCGGATTCACTTAATTTATTTAATTCAGATCGGCGATATAATTATTATTTATATGAGGACCAAGTTGATGACTATGGGCAGGACCATGTGCAATTGATTTATAATCAACATATAAACGACAAAACAGATTTTAATACAACCTTACATTATACAAAAGGAAAGGGTTTTTTTGAAGAGTTTCGGTTTCAAGACGCGTTGATTGACTATGGCATCACAGGTCAAGGAGAAGATGCAGATCTCGTGCGGCGACGTTGGTTGGACAATGATTTTTATGGCATCATATCAAATATTACCTATCAAGCAAATGATCAATTTAATTTATTGTGTGGTTTTGGTTTAAATCGATACGATGGGAAACATTTTGGCGAGGTGATTAATGTTTTTTCTATTCCAAATATTGCTGAGCAAGAGCCATATTATTTTAGTGATGCTGTAAAAACAGATTTTAATGTGTATGGAAAATTTAATTACCAATTACATGAGTCTCTTTTATTTTATGGTGATTTACAATTGCGTACGATTAATTACGAAACGGCAGGTATAGATAATGACTTGGTCCCTATTGATGTTGATGAAAGTTATACTTTTTTTAATCCAAAATTTGGGATGACCTATCAATTAAATAATCAGTCGCAAGTCTATGCCTCTTATGCACGTGCGAATAGAGAACCTGTTCGTTCAGATTTTATTGATGCGATCGGCACACAAATTCCAAAACCAGAAACGCTTAACGATTTCGAATTTGGTTTTAGAACTCAAAGTCCAACACTAGCTTTTGAAGCGAATGCCTATTATATGTTGTATACTGACCAATTGGTATTGACGGGTGCTGTGAATGATGTTGGTGGTTCCGTACGAACCAATGTCGACAACAGTTTTAGAAGGGGTATAGAATTATCTCTTAGTTGGTCTCCTAGTCAGAAAATAAGTTGGTCGCCAAACTTGACATTGAGTCAAAATAAAATAGATGAGTTCTCGGATATTATTGTTGATTTTGCAGACTTTTCTTTAGTCGAAACTGTACAGACAGACACGGACATTGCCTTTTCGCCGTCTGTTATAGCAGGTAGTCGATTTCAATATAGACCAATATCTAATCTCGCTCTTTCTTTACAAAGTAAATATGTAGGCGAACAGTTTCTAGACAACACATCAAATGCATCCAGAACAATTGATGCTTATTTTGTCAATGATTTAATTATAGATTATTCACTAGACAAATTAGTTGGGAAAGAGGTTTCTATTAAATTCTTAGTTAATAATATTTTAAATGAAGAATACGAATCAAATGGCTATACCTTCAGTTATATTTTTGGAGATTTAATTACAGAGAATTTCTATTATCCGCAAGCTGGCACAAATGTGTTACTGGGATTGACTGTAGAATTTTAAAAATTAGCTATTTTGTAATAGATAATTCTTTTTGCTATTTGTGTCAAACATACGTCATATTTTTTTGGCGAAAACGACATTAATTCAGTGTCTAATGTGGTAAGGCATAAATAAAATGATACATTTACAACTCCGTACTTAAATAGTGTCAAAGTTTACATCTTCGTTAATGTGTTGTTCCTTTGTCTTTACAAGAAATAAAAACTTGTGATATTAAAGTATGGAATAATGTATTACACACCAAGTTCTACACCTAATTAGATTATTTAAATCTTAATCAAATGAGGCTTCAATTGGATACTATCTGATTGGAGCCTTTTTTAAATGTGTATAATATTTTTACTATTTATTGTTTAGGAATCAAATGCAATTCTTTTTGTCGTCCATCTAAATAATAAAAATCATCTCCAGTAAATACTCCGTCTTGCTCCAACATAATGCGGACAAGTTTACCACCCCATTCAGGCACCTCTGTTGCAGCAAACAATTCTATCGAGTAAGCGGTATTTGCAAATAAGGGATAATCGCCTCTGCCTTTTACACCACCTTGTTGATCCCACAAGCCAATTGTTGGGCCAGCAGCGTGGCCATGAAATCCAATTGGGTGAGTGTACACAGATGCATTTAGCCCTTCTGCTCTGGCTTGATTAAGAGATTGTTTTAAAATTTCGTTGCCAGATCTGCCAGTTATAAAATTTTCCGTAAGGATGTCTTGCATGCGATTACCATTTGCAAAGGCCTTTTTCAATCCTTCTGGAGCTTCCGTTTCATTAGGCTTTAGCACATAAAAATGTTCTTGTTGATCTGTATTCAATCTTAAATAACTAATGCCAAAATCCACGTGTAATAAATCACCATGTTGGATAATGTCCTGTTCTGGTCTTTTTGAAAATGAACGTAAAAATTCATTGTTGCCCATATCGGCTCGCTGGACAGAAACAGATGGATGAAACCACGTGTCAAGTCCCAATTCGTCAACTCTATTTCTCAACCACCACACCACATCATTGGTTGTTGTGACACCAGGATGAATCGCTTTTTCAGACAGCCCTTCTCTTAATATCAAATGGCCCATTCTAGCAATCATTGGATAAATTGCCAACTCCTTAGGTGTCCTCGTTTCTAACCAAGCAATAGCAAGATTCTGTGCTGACACAACTTTAGTGTGCATTTCTTCAGGCAAATATGACATAAATGCTTCGTACTCTGTCTTGACTAATCCGTCCGCTAAAGCGAAATCATCTGAATAATTCAGTCCGATCTTATTGGGATTTTTCTCTTGAATAATTGTCATTAGAGCTTCCCATTGATCTGGGAATACATCGACATCCCATTGACCTTTGAGCAATTTACCTACGCTATATCGAGCAATGGCTATTTTATCCACTCCGTCATCGGTATTGTGAAACACCATTATTGTCCGTCGTCTTGCTGAGAGCCAAGTGGCAGGCAACATTGTTTTCATAACGGGATCCTCATTATACTCTCGGGAAATAAGAATCCACATATCAATGCCTTCTCGATCCATCAACTCAGGCAATAAATTATCAAGACGATCTTCTAGTATATCGTCGATGACCTTAGCTTGATCTCTTGGAGACAAAATGCCTGGCAATTCTGCTTGCGTGTAACTACTAATAGAAAAGATGAAGAATAGAATATAGGTGAAGACAATTTTCATAAGTTAAAATGTGTTCTCTAATTTAATTGAATTCTGCTGACTTAATAGCTATATTTTTGAATTGATAGTTGTGTAAGAAATGGTTAGCACTAAATTCTGATGATAATTGACTAAAACTTAAAAATTGCGTTGAGCAATCAGAGTTGAAGCAGGCTGCTTTTTCGATTATATCTCACAGGGATAGTTTGCTGCTATACACCCAAACTATTTGAGCCATCTCTTTTTTATAACTGTACACACAGCATTCTAATCCTCCTTCTTAGGCTTCTTCTTAACATCCTTAATCGCGTCTTCCACATCCTTTGTCGCCTTATTCAATTTCTCAATATCTTTTTCCTTTTTCGTCGGTTTTGGTTCTGTCTTCGGTTTGTCCGTTGATTTATTTTCTTCTTTGCCGAAAGTGAATCCTTTTTTATCTGTGCCGATGTGAATGGTATCGCCAGGTCCATAAGTGCCTTTCAGCACTTCTTTTGATAACTCGTTAATGATTTCTTTTTGAATGACTCTTTTTAATGGTCTCGCACCAAACTGAGGATCATAGCCAAGGTCTGCCAATAAATCCATAGCGGATTCAGAAAAATCAATGCCTATCTCCTGCGTGGCCAAATTCTTGCGAACTTTCTTCAATAAGATATTAGCAATTAATTTTATCTCCGCTTTATTCAGCGGTAAAAACATGATTTTTTCGTCAATCCGATTTAAGAACTCAGGGCGCAAGTTTTCTTTCAGCATGTCAAAGACTTCCATTCGTGTCGTATCGATAATCTCTCCACGGTGATCTTCGCCAACAGCTTGTAAGTCTTCAAAGTTTTCCAAAATCACTTCGGCACCCATATTTGATGTCATGATGATGATGGTGTTTTTGAAATTTGCTTCACGTCCTTTGTTATCTGTCAATCGTCCATCATCTAAGACTTGCAATAAAATATTAAATGTATCTGGATGTGCCTTTTCAATTTCATCCAACAACACAATAGAATACGGTCGACGTCGCACAGCTTCTGTCAATTGTCCTCCTTCGTCGTAGCCTACATATCCCGGAGGCGCACCAACCAATCTTGACACTGAATGCTTTTCTTGATATTCACTCATGTCAATTCTCGTAATTGCTTTCTCATCATCGAACAACACTTCAGCTAATGTCTTTGCAAGTTCTGTCTTACCCACACCGGTAGGGCCTAAGAAAATGAAACTTCCGATTGGCTTTTTAGGATCTCCCAAGCCGGCTCTACTTCTACGCACGGCATCTGCAACTGCAATGACTGCTTCCTTTTGTCCGATTAATCGTCTCCCAATTTCATCTTCCAATTTCAACAACCGGTCTTTCTCGCTCTTCATCATTTTGGCAACTGGAATGCCAGTCCATCTTGCTACGACTTCTGCAATATCATTTTCAGTAACTTCTTCATTTGTGAAGCGAGTTCCTTCGGGCAACTTGTCCAATTTTTCTTCAGCAGCCTTCAACATCGCTTCCTTCTCCTTCATATCACCATAACGGATTTTTGCAACCAATTCAAAATTGCTTTCTCTTTCCGCCTTTGCAGCTTGGTGTTCTAAGTTTTCTATTTCTTCCTTTATTTTAGACAGTTGATCTACAATTTCTCTTTCACTTTTCCACGCTGCAGTAACAGAATCTAATTTTTCTTTTGCATTAGCAATTTGCTCTGATATACTTTTGAGCTTTTTGTCGTTTTTCTCTCTCTTTATCTGTTCACGTTCGATTTCAAGTTGGCGCACTTTTCTGTCTTGTTCATCTATTTCCTCAGGGACAGAATCCAACTCTAGTCTTAATTTGGCAGCAGCCTCATCAATCAGATCAATCGCTTTGTCCGGCAATTTTCTTTCAGTAATATATCTGTGTGACAGTTCAACGGCAGCGACAAGAGCTTCGTCAAGGATATCTATTTTATGATAGACCTCATATTTGTCTTGTATGCCTCTAAGGATAGAAATGGTATCTGACAATGACGGCTCATCAATCAAGACTGTTTGGAACCGTCTGACTAAAGCTTTGTCTTTTTCAAAATACTTTTGATACTCATCTAATGTTGTTGCACCAATTGTTCTTAGCTCTCCTCTCGCTAATGCAGGTTTCAAAATATTGGCTGCATCCATCGCACCATTACCTCCACCAGTACCGATTAAGGTATGAATCTCATCGATAAATAAAATGATTTCACCTGCTGCGGCATTCACTTCTTTAATGACTGCTTTTAAGCGCTCTTCAAACTCTCCCTTATATTTGGCACCTGCGATTAAAGCTGCTAGATCGAGAACAAATATTTTTTTGCTCTGCAAGTTTTCTGGGACATCTTGTTTCACAATCCGCCAAGCGATGCCTTCGACTATTGCCGTTTTACCTACCCCTGATTCACCGACCAGAATTGGATTATTTTTCTTACGTCTTGAAAGTATGTGAAGTATCCGTCTGATCTCTTCATCTCGCCCAACAATTGGATCCAGTTTTCCAGACTCTGCTCTTTCATTTAAGTTGATGGCAAATTTATTTAAAGCATTGTATTCACCGTCTGCATGTTGGTCCTTGACTTTTCTCCCTTTACGCAATTCTTCAATCGCTTTACGCAGTCCTTTATCCGTTGCTCCTTGATCTTTTAAGATCTGGGCTGCTTTATCTTTGCCATTCAAAATTCCCAACATCATCAACTCCAATGAAATGTATTCGTCTCCGAATTCTTTCATTAGTTTTTTAGCCTTACTATTGGCTTTATTCGCATCACTCGTCAGAAACTGTTTGCCGTCGCCTCCTTCAACTTTAGGAAACCGTTCAATTGCCAGATTCAACTCCCGTTTCAGTCTCAATACATTCACAGACATTTTATTCAGTAAAAACTCTGTGAGCTTTTCATCCGTTTCTAGTATTCCTCTCATCATGTGAACGGTATCCACACTTTGTTGATCTAGACCACCAGCTATTTGTTGAGCTTTTAAAATTGCTTCTTGAGCTTTAACTGTAAAAATATCGTATGTCATTGAGTATAATTCTTAGTATTCAATTATTTCGTTGGTGTTACAAATATACAATCATAGATTCACTCTTGCGGTATTCTTATCGAGAGATAAATGTGCTACAATTAGGCACGACCTAGCTCATTCGAAATTATAAAACAGTCGAGTGCAGTTTGGGATTAATTTTATTCCTTGGTGATAGTGCTATTGTAGTGAAATATGCAAACGTTGTGTCTGGCAAGCTTCATTAAACAGGGAGCGGAACATTTTATACAACGAGTAGATACTAAAATAAATCCCAATCAGGAATGTCAAGCTTTTCAATAATCTTGACTTTCAAAAATGATTGTATAACGTTAACAGCTAATAGCTTTTTAAATTTCCCTAATTCGAATATTCCTAAACCACACGGGATCTCCATGATCTTGCAGTGCAATATGTCCTTGCTTTGCTACACCAAATTCTGGATATTCTACAAACTTACTTTCTGTGACCATTTTCTTCCATTCAGGTGTATGCATTTCAAACTCAACGACTTTGGTCCCGTTTTGATGGAACTCATATTTTCCGTTTTTAGATTTGATCGTAATGGAATTCCATTCCATAGCTGGCTTGACGTTGACAACACTTGTTTCAATTAAGTCGTATAAGTCTCCTGCTCTATGCTTTACAATTTTGCCATCAGGGTGACAAGGGTTATCTAATATTTGCATTTCTGGACCTGTTTTAAATGTACGGTCAACACCTTCTAGTTCGAGCACATTCCAAAATATCCCGCTATTGCCGCACTTACTGATTTTCCAATCCAATGCCAATTCAAAATCTTTGTATTGTTTTTTAGTCATGATGTCTCCACCTTTGCCATCCCCGTCAGAATCAAAAACTAATGTATTGTCTTCTATGACCCACTTGCTTGGTGTAGCAGATTTATAGCCTTGCCATTGCTCAAGGCTTTTACCATCAAACAACATGGTCCATCCCGCTGCTTGTTCTTCCTTGGACAAGGTATTGACAGGCACCAAGTTCATGTCACCAGTATCGTGAGAATGGGAGTGTCCTGCTTCATGATTGTGTTCGTCGTGATTGTGACCGTCATGATTGTGTACATGTTCACCATCGTGAGGGTGATCGTGTTTATGTTTGCAAGAAAAAGCTAAAAGAACACAGAAAACAAGAAGGCAGATATGTTTCATATTGTATGTTTGTACTGTAAAATAGATAATCTATGCTTAATCGAAGACCCTTAGCCACTGAATTTGAAGGCTTTTATGAAACTTATATCAATTACATTGAAAGTACAGATATCTGTGGTTTTCTCTCTACTCAATATAATGAGCACGTTTCTTTTTATCAGTCCTTGACAGAAGATCAATGGTTACACAGATATGCCGAAGGGAAGTGGTCAATAAAAGATGTCCTCAACCACATCATTGATACAGAGCGTGTATTTTCTTACCGTGCCATGCGAATCTGTAGAAATGATAAAACAGAATTACCCGGTTTTGACCAAGATATTTTTGTCGAAAATGCGAATGCCGATCAGCGATCCTCTGAAAGTTTGATTACAGAATATGTACAAGTTCGACAAGCAAGCATCGCCTTGTTTTCTAACATGAGTGACGAAGCTTGCACGATTGAGGGAAATGCTAGTGGGTATATCTTTACGCCAATAGGTGCTTCATATATGATTGCAGGGCACGATCATCATCATATGAAGATACTTGAGGAAAGATATGTTTGATTTTGTCTTGGGGCAAAAAATGATGACTCTGCCTTATCGGCAGAAGTGTTGAGTGATGAGTCCCGCGTAGCGGGAAGTGATGAGTTTGCCTAGGGGCAAAAAGTGTTAGGCATTGTCTATGCATTGCGGAGACAATTCCAGAAGAAGAAAAAGTCTACGCAGTGAGCAAGACTTGGAGTCTGCGATACTAGCAGAGCTACAACACTTCATCACTGAACTGGGTAGTGATTTTGCTTTTATGGCAAGACAGAAGCGGATTGGCATCGATAATAGAGACTATTACATAGATTTGCTTTTTTATCACAGGATACTCAAGTGCTTGGTAGCCATAGATTTGAAGTTGGGAGATTTTAAAGCAGGCTATAAAGGGCAAATGGAACTATACCTCCGCTATCTCGAAAAAAATGAAATGGTCGATGGGGAAAATTCTCCGATTGGTTTGATTCTTGCACGGGCAAAAATGAAGAACATATAGAACTGATGCAATTGGAGAAAAGCAATATCAGAGTAGCAGAATATCTCACACTTTTACCACCCAAAAAAGTACTAGAAGAAAAACTGCAAAAAGCCATAGCTATCGCCAGAAATAGAATAGAAAAAACCAATGCAGATCACTAAAGTAGGTAGCATATTGTCTGAACAATGGTTATTGTGATTAAATGATGAACTATGATTATTGATTTATGATAAATGAAAAATATAAATATTCTGATGTAACGTCTAAGATTATTGGTGTTGCAATGACTGTTCATCAATCATTAGGGAATGGTTTTCAAGAGGTGATTGTCTGAACAGGATTTTTGAGATGATAAGAATGACAAGATGGATTATACTGATATAAATAAATTGACACATAAAATAATAGGTTGTGCTATGGAGGTACACAATCAGTTGGGTAACGGTTTTCAAGAAGTAATCTATCAAAGAGCTTTAGCTATTAAATTTGGTATACAAAACTTGTCATATGCCCGTGAATTAGAAATGGATCTTTTTTATAAGGACATCTCTGTTGGAAAAAGAAGAGTAGATTTTTTCATTGCGGACAAGGTAATGGTTGAAATCAAAGCTATAGAAAAATTGGAAGGCGTACACAAGGCTCAAGCCATTAATTACTGTGAAGCATATAATATTGCCGACGGCTTGTTGATTAATTTCGGCGCAGAAAGATTGCAATACCATAGACTGTTTAATAAAAACTTAAAAAATAAAGCATCTTGATAATCAAAAAATCTTACACATCCTGTTCAGACAATTTTGGAAGTAAGAGTTTGCAATTCAAACGGCTTTCCAATAAGTCTTTCAAGCAAAAAAATAAAGGTAATCCCAAAATCAAGTAAAATCACAGTTCAGACAAAAGAGGACAGATATGACCAAAGTAGGCAGCATAGAACGCATAACACAAAACAGAGTCGTCAAGCTCTTCAAAGAAGAATTAGGCTATACCTATTTAGGGGATTGGCAAGAAAGAGAAGGCAATAGCAATATTGAAGAAGATTTATTGAATGCATACCTTTATCGAAAAGGCTACACTGATGTACAGATCAGTAGAGCCATTTTCAAACTCAGTCAAACCGCTCAAAAACTTTAGTGATAGCCTTTATACTACCAACAAAAATGTTTATCAACTCCTACGCTATGGTGTAAAAGTAAAAGCAGATGCCAGTAGTGATTTTGAAGATGTAGAGTTGATCAACTGGTCAGCTTTCAGCGATAACGATTTTGCCATAGCAGAAGAAGTCACCATAAAAGGCAATAAGACCAAGCGACCAGACCGTTTAGACATACTGATTGGAAATATTAAAGCCATCGCATTTACAGCACACTGCCGTCCTCGTACCTGCGGGCGACAGAGAGCTGTAAGCCAACCCTCAAAAAGAAATCGTAAATTGAATAAATGAATTGTAAACCAAAAAGTGCCAGCACCTAACACTATGTAAGAAGGGATACTCCCTCTGGTCGTACTCCGCTTACAATTATACGATATTAAGACAAATTACATTAATTCAGCTACGGCGTACTTTTATCATAAAAAAAAGCCATCATCACATGACAATGGCTTTTCATTTTATGTATCC
>CALLFA010000144.1 GCA_937997635.1 uncultured Saprospiraceae bacterium
TCTGCTAATGCCCATATGCCTAATACTATTGGAACAATCGGTAACTGTCCATCTGGATCGATATACTTAACTGGATTATTTAACGCATAGGCATAAGGACTATGTCCTATGACTCTCGGGTGATCTGCTTTGGGGTCGACAGAAATAAACCTCCCAATACTAGGATCATAAAATCTAGCCCCATAATCCATCCACCCCAACCCAAACTCCTCAATCAACTCTTTATTATTATAACTATAGTCATAATCATTCCGCTCCCGATCATTCCATTCGCCTGTTAAGGCTCTGCCAAATGGGGAATAATGAAATTCTTGTATGATTTCAGTTGTCGATATGAGGTTATTGTTGTTTTGATCGGCAAATACAATTCTGGTGTTGTCTAAGTGATCACCAATCCGATATTGATACTCCCAGTCACCGTTGCTGCACGGAGCGATTTTGGCTTCGAAGACTTTGCCTTGCTCGACTTCAAAGTCTTCGGTGAGCAGTACACTTTCTACGCCTTCGAATGTTGTGGAGCCTGGAGGGATGACGTAGCCATCAGAAATAACATGCTTGCCTTCATAGAGGCTGGTGTTGTCGAGCAAACCATTGACGTATTGATTGTCATCGCATGGCTGTTGACTTGTCACACGGCCATAGTCGTGCATCACTTGTACGAGTTTGCCATTGTTGTATTCTGCTGCATCGATGTAGTGTCTGTCTTCGATGGTGGTGTTTCCAGATGTAACTTTTTTTCTGAGTTTAGCTCCATCAGCATCGTATGTCCATTCAATGGAGTTGCCATTGCCAAAATCTACAGTTGAAGGGAGATTCAAATGATTATAGCTAATCGTCATATCCTTGGTTGGATCGTAAATCATATTGCCATTGTCATCGTAATCAAACGAATTATTATTTGTTGAATTTACACCTTTATGTTTGAAATTGCTTGTCGAATTATCGGAAAGTGTATTCAATTGGTTACTTCCAGATACATTTGTGAAAACTACATTATCGATAGTCGATGACACCAATTCATTATTTCCTGGCACATAATCTTTTCTGATTAGTGTTTTGATATTGCCACGGACATCATAAGAGTAAGATGTATTATAGCCATTCGATATAGATTTAGTCTGGTTTTTAGAATAGCTATTGGTGAGTCTGTTGTAGTGATCATATCGATAACCAAATGCATGTTCGTCTCCCCCGAGTACCTTCCATTTTATTTCGGAGATGTTTCCATTTTTTTGCCGTTGCCCAACCGTCAATGGTGAGCTATCATAGTAAAGCTCATAGTCAAACAATCGGCCATCCATTTTTTCTAGCCATTGATTTCCCTTATATGTATACTGACAAGTTTCTAAATACCCAGGCGTTGATTTGTATCCTATTTCTAATTTATCCAAAAGGGACTTTTCATTATAGCTTCGTTTAGCGATATTTTTTTCTCCTGTGCTCATAGCTGAATTTACCCTGTGCAAATATTCAGTTGGCCTTCCCGCAAAGTCAAATTTATTTTTTGTGTCAGTAAATAATTTGTTTGTACCCAAAGGGAATTGTTGGTGATCATCGAACAGTATATTGTCGGCTCCATCATAGGTATATTTGTGTTTATTACCATCAACAAAGTCAGCCATATTCAATAGCGAATTAGCTCTTGATTCAGACACTCGACCACAATCATCATAAATGCTCTGCGTTTTGATCTCTTGGGAGCTATTGACACTTCCATCTGGCATCAAAATCCATCTGGAATAAAACTCTGGTTTGTCAATATGATTGCCAGTTGAATAATATCTTGTTTCTGTAAGTCGATTTGCACTACTTATTGTGGGATCACTGCTGTTGTTGTTGGTTTTCGCGGTTCCAAATCCATTTTTAATTATACGACCATATTCATCGTATTGGCTACATATCCATTTGGCTGAAGAACGATTATTTAGAAAGCCATCTTTATATGCCGTCAAAAAGTCCCTGTTGTTATATCTGTACTCTATCTTTTCAGCGTCTGGTGTTTTTTTAAACTGGACCAAATCATTTCTATAGTAGGTATAGTTGAAATTTAAATTTTCATGATCAGCGTTAGACCCAGGAGGGATTATTTTTGTTACTCGATCTTTATCGTCGTAGGTATGCAAGGTAGTCAATGGAGAGATGCCATTTGGACCTGCCATTACTGTGGCAATCGTTCTACCTCTTGTATCAGTATAACTGATGCTTTGTCTATTGTCTTGATCAATGGATGTTTCTTTGTATAATTCTCCAGGGCCATAAATGCCAATTGAATCCACATTAGCTCCATATTCTATTCGAGTCGGAAAATTCCAATCATCGTGTGTCGTAGAAGCCATCCTATTGAGCGGTGAAGCCTCATAAGTGGTCGTAGATTTTTGCCAATCTAAAGTCGATATAAAATCACCATTATTAGCATTGATCCCTTCAGGTTCGTAAGTGTATTTGACCCTGCCTTGATTGTCGTATTCCATTGCGGTGACCACATCTTGATTGCTGGTTGCACCTTGATCTTCTTTTATTAATTGAATGGGCCTACCCAGTCCATCAAAGAATTGTTTGTTTCGAATGATATTCAAATCACTGATTATATTCGAATTGCTGTTATTGACATTAGGATAATCTATTGATGATATAATGTTGTTTCCTCCACTTGATGGATTGCCATAATGATAGCTCATTGTAGTGGTGACATTTCTGCAATCGTCTTTGTATGTTTTAGATCTGAATAATGCGTCATAGGTAAAAGACTGAGACGTTTGATCGACATCAGTAAAACTTTTCAATAACCGTGTATTTAATATATAATCATATTCCTTTGCAAAATCTTTGAATATCTCGGATGTCCGTAAAGCTGCGTTATTATATTCATATTCAATTGGGTCAGACCAGCCGTCAATAGTGATGGAGGTCGGCATACCTTCCGTACTGTGATAGCTGTTCACTTTTGCTTGGTTTACCCATGCACCAGTTTGAATGGCACCATCACTATCCCAGGTTCGTTCATATCTACGATACAATTCGGGATATGGACGAAGTGATCCTCCAACAGTAAAATTTTTATACAGCGTTTCTGTTCCGTCAATTAATGTTGCAGTGTTGATATTGTTACCAACTTTCGTTTCTGTTTTTATTGGTGTGATGACGTTAAGATTATCAAGATTTGTGTATGCTGTACCAAAGTATTCGTGTGGATATGTGTAAAGGGTATGATATTTTGTTCCATTTGATTCTGTTTTGGTCATAGACACGGGCTGGTAATGTTCTTCAGTGTCGTCATAAGCTATGTCTTCTACCACAGTGACACCATCAAGCGTATGTGTTGTTCTGCCTGGACGATAGACTTCAGTTCTAATTTTATATAAATTGACATAATAGAGTGTACTTGTTTCTAAATCACATGCTAGTGGCTCTGAGAGTCGAATCATATCTTTAGAAGAAGACTCTTCAAAATTAGTGTGATACTGTTCTATTTCTTTTGATTGAATGATTGAATTAGATTCAGAAAAGCACTCTTCTTTTTTTAACTGCCCATTTGTCGTATTAATAAATATGGGTGATTCAGGATATTGATTTCCATAATTTTCTATATGCTCATTTACATAATATTCATACACCTTTTTGCCATTCCCATTTTCGTCATTTCCATCATTATGATATTCTACAATACGCGCGTAGCCAATGTGATTAGATTCAAAATTACTCATTGGGACAAAACTGGATGTCGACCAGATTGCAGAATTGAAGCTAAATGTATTCCACCCCGAGGGTTCATGTAGAGCTCCGCTAACTAACCTCCCATACTGAGGGCGATAGAGCAATACACCACTACTGTTTGATGAATTGTCTTGTTTGTACTCATAAGATCTGACGATGTCATTGGACGTATCTCTACCGTCATGTGAGATGTATTTTTTCAGACGTAAGCCGCCAACTAATTCTGTAACATTTCCCGACATACCACTGATGAGTTTTGCATATCCTCTACCATTAGTTACTGAAATCTCAAATCTGTAGGTATTTCCTGTAGTGAATGCCGGAAGTGACCCATTGTTATTATCAAAAACAATTTCTCTCATTAACCCGTCATTAGGTTGGAAATCATGATTGAATCCACGAGTCCATATTGAGTTCGTTCCATTATTTTTGTAGATTCTCATGTGAATTGAAATATTAGTTGTGCCACAAATCCCTGTAGGTGTTATAGCTTCAATTCCTAGGTGAAGCCTGGTATTTTGCAATGTGGAAGTTACAGTAATACTTTCCGATTCAGTATCAGGAGTACCACAGCAAGATTGATTTGTTGCCGTTACACAATTATTAAAATTAAAATGTTCTGTTTCATTTACTCCTGGAACGGATATGATGTTTGGCTCGTATACAAATGAACTTTTTCCACCAGTTGGATAGGTTATGGACGTAAGTACACCGGCTTTCATATGCAGGCCATTAGCATCTCTGTTTGATTGACCAAAACTCAATGGGTTATTTGTCCCTGGTATTGAAATAGCTGTAGGAGGTATATTGACATCAAAATTATTGTTGTTCACTTGAGCATTATAATAGCCCCAATGATCAACAGCCTTAGAATGTCGCCAAGGTAATGTTCGGCTGTCATACGTAAAAGAGTAGGGAGGGATGCTTATGTTACCGTTACAAGATTTTTCTTGCACACTGTTTAATCTAAGGCGGAATTTTGAAGGCGTATCAATGGATATACCTGTGTCTTCGATATATGAATAAGCAAGACTAAATGATTTGCAATACGTGTTGCTGTTACCCATAGAAATTTTTATCTCATCTAATCTCTTTTTATTTGTCGATGTTATATCTGAATTTCGTAGATCAAGTCTAGTTGTATTTGAAGTAAACGTGACTGTTTCCGTTGATGTGCTGATCGATGATAATCGCTTACCCACAATATTGATTGTATTGTAAAAATAATTTTGACTGGCAGCTTGGGAGCCAATTTGGAATAATGCTCCACCACATGAGAATCCTATGTCGCTGCTGCTGCCTGATTGATTACTGCATGTTTTTTGATAAAATCTACAACTTGCTGGGACGGTATAGCTATACCGGTCTTCTTCATAACCAAAATTTATGTGATGAGCTCTGTCGTAAGTTTCTACACGCAATAGATGCCAGTTGGAGACATAAGGTTCTGCGCTTAGACTGGCATACATCGTGTCTTGCGCTAGTACGCCTCCATATTTTCCAAAGTAGTGTCTATTGCCATCAGGCGTCGTGACAATAAAACTTTCAAAATTGCCATCACTGGTTTCTGAAACTTCTATTTCGATATCTTGTTTTGGAATTAATGTGACTTCTTGAGCATCATTATAATAGAATTGTCCGTAATGGCTCCCGCAAGAGAATGTAAATATGTCTGCTTCTCCGTCTTTAGTGCCAGCTGCTAATCCCAGAAAGTCTTCTTCTGATGTAGGATATAACTCACTGCCTTTATGGTAATAGCCATTTACAGCGTTATCATCGCGTAGTCCATTTACAGATCGACTGATAAATCCACCTGCTTTCAATGACCAATTTAATCCCACTCGACTGGCCACTTCTGCAACACGCACACCACCTGCATGGTAGTTAAGCGAAACATTATGACTGAGGCTTGCTTCAGCGAGTGTATGAATGGGCACAGAAATATTCGGAATACCAGTGTAGTGACTTACAGGTATGTCGCCATATTTACCCAGAGCTGCTTCATTGGGTGTGGGCAATACTACATCATTTATGTATTTATTTATTGGTTGTGCATTAATGGTATATATAAAAGTAGAGATAAGAATGGTGTAAAGTAGTCGTGTCATGATGAATTTATTTTATAGATGTAACTAGTCCTTTTCTTAATAAATGTAAAACAGTGTGCATTCGCTTGACTTGTCCTTTAGTAAACATGGTTTGAATTTCATCGTCGGAGTTATCCATAAAATTCATCACCATTTCTCGTCCAAAATTTTCTGATGGACATGTAGAGATGTGTTGATCTATTGGTTTGCCATAATTCAATGCATTATGGATAGGTGTGTCTTCGACATAGTCGTCTTGACAGTGACGGTCATCGCTCCATAGATCATATAGACCTAAATAATTTCCCATTAGATGGGTTAATGTTTTGCCTTGATTATATGGAGTTGTTTTGTCTTGAATAAAATATTTTGCATCAAGGACAATTCCGTCTTCATCACTATCTATGTCTGTATAAATGGATGATGCGTAAGAGGATATGCCTTCTGGCAAATGGACAACCCAAATATTTATCAACTGTGATGGGTCCATACTTCTAACTCCCCCTTTAGATGGCTTTTTCATGTCATCAAATTGTGTCCAGGATGAAGATGGCATTGCTTCCGTATGATGCATTAATGAGGAATGATGTTCGTCACTAATTTCAAATGTAAGTTGAGTGTCAGCAGCCAATTGTTGAAATGTACCATCTGGATCATTTGGATGATCTGTTATGAGGCTCTTGTTACTAAAGTCTCTATTCAAAGCGTCTATTTGATTGTCCATTTGTTTTTTAGCATTGTCGATATCGTCAGAATGCAATAGATGAAATACCAGTTGTATTGTTATGGGTTGTATGACAATGTCTTTTTCAGCCAATTTTATCTGTGCTTCTATGTCATCAATAGTTGCACGAATTGTCGATGTCGAAATATTGTCTTCTTTAACTTTGTAAATGTTCTGATATTTTTGAGTGTCAAAGGTCCTAAATAAAGAACGTGAATTGTTTGAGCTGGTTTGTGCATAGCTTGTGCAATAGCAACAGAGCACAAAGCATACTTGGAGTATACGTGTCATGTGTGTGAAATTTAAACTATTAAATACCAGCACGAGCTAATGCAACAAACAGTAGCTCCACTGATACAGAGAAAAATTATTTAAGGATATAGAGGCCTAAATTTTATATTGTAAAGTAATCATGTTCTAAAAATTAAAGTCTTGAATAAAGTTTGTTTGTAAAGTTCACATAATATTAATAAATAAAATGAGAAATAAAAAATAGAATTACATTTTTAAATTAAAAATTCCTGTACTAATAAATTAAGGATTGAGCTGACTATACATTTACTTCTCGTAAATACAGCAATTATCCTTAACAA
>CALLFA010000145.1 GCA_937997635.1 uncultured Saprospiraceae bacterium
AGCGCTGGTATTCCATAATTTTTGAATCGGTTGATCTGCTCCTGAAATGACGATGGTATCGAATCCAAAAAGAAATCCGGCTAGGGCAACAGTGATGGCCCAGTACATGAGATTGTTTTTCATGGTGTTGTTTTGTTGCCAACTAAAGTAAGAAAAAAATAGTGGGGTGACGTATGTTAGGTGTGTTGATGTAAGCGTTTGCCTTAGGTCTAAGTATCTATTACGGTGAAGAGAAAAACGGTATACGGTCGCTCCACTTAATGGAAAACGATCTGTCCGCTTTTAATGTTAAAGCTGAAATTGCTGAATGGGTATAAAATCAAATAGTTAAATTCTAACTATTTTCTGAACATAAGTACCATGATTCTTTGACTCTAAGATCAACATGTACATTCCTTCAGTTACAATAGAAAGATCAATGTCGAGAGCAGATTTACGCATCGGTTGAGTCACAATAGTTTTACCCGCCATATCAGTGACATACACAATAATATCATCTTGGAATTGAGGATCTATACCAAGTGTAATCACATCATTAAATGGATTGGGACCTACAGTAATGGCTTGTAAGAATACTTCATCAACAGAAGATGTCATATCACTTGACATGACAATTGACGGCATTCCGCCTACACAGCCAGGTCTTTCTATCAAATCACCTGATAGGTTATCTGGATCCCCCGCTATGATTTCCAATTCAATATCTTCTGAGAAACTGATGATCTCTCCTTCTGAATCAACATTTTGCAATATGTCAAAGCATAATGTACCCAAAACTGCAGCAGAATCTAAAGTGATAGGTTCGAGTAACGCTTGAAACCAATTGGACTTAATGACCGGTTCATCTGACTCTGGTTGTAAGTCACTACAAGTATAACCATCTAAAACCCCCATCTCACAAGAATTGAATGCGATTAAATCTTCTCTGTAAGACAAAGAAAATTGGAATGATAAAATGTTTGTAAATCCGCAGGTGAAAATATCGACGCACAGTAACTCGCCCAATTCAGCAGTTGTATCTGTTAGATAAATGCCAACACAATCAGCATCATTCTCTGGGCATTCTTGTGAGTATGAAATGGAGCTTGCAAGTAGGAAAGTAAAAAGGAGGAGAACAGTAATTTTCATCTTTAGTATCATTTCAAATAGTGGCGCAAGATACTGGAAAGCTCTTGTCATATCAAAAATAAGTTTGTCGCCCTAGGCTGCATTCTAATTTTTTGATCCTTATTTAACTATTATAACTAAGGGAATTTAGGAAACTTATCAAAGTCGGGTTTTCTTTTTTCTAGAAACGCATTTCTTCCTTCTTCAGCTTCATCTGTCATATAGCCAAGTCGTGTTGCTTCACCTGCAAATATTTGTTGTCCAACCAATCCGTCGTCGATGAGATTAAATGCATACTTGAGCATTTTGATTGCCATTGGACTTTTAGCTAATATTTCTTGTGCCCATTGAAAGGCCTGATCTTCAAGCTCTTCGTGTGGGAATACAGCATTGATCATTCCCATTTCGAAAGCTTCTTGAGCAGAGTAGTTTCTTCCAAGAAAGAATATCTCTCTAGCCCTCTTCTGCCCTACTTGTCTGGCAAGATAAGCACTCCCGTATCCGGCATCATAGCTTGCGACGTCTGCATCAGTTTGTTTGAAGATCGCGTGTTCTTTACTCGCCAAGCTTAGATCGCAAACTACATGCAGACTGTGCCCTCCACCTACTGCCCATCCTGGCACCACACAAATCACCACCTTATTCATGAAACGAATCAATCGCTGTACTTCTAATATATTGAGTCGTCCTATGCCGTCACCTCCCTCATAACCTCGTTTGCCTCTGACACTTTGGTCGCCACCAGAACAAAAAGCCCAACCTCCATCTTTTGGAGACGGTCCTTCTCCTGAAAATAAGATGACACCAATGTTTCTATCTTCTTTTGCATTGTGAAAGGCATCCAACAATTCGAATACCGTATTGGGTCTAAATGCATTTCTCACTTCGGGTCTATTAAATGCAATACGTGCGACTCCTTTACATTTCTTATAAGTGATGTCCTTATATTCTTTAGCTATTTCCCACTGAATCTCTGACATATTTTATGTTTTAGCTATGGAGATGCACGTAGCATTCCAAGTATTCTACACGATAAATTGATGAATTGCTAATCAATACACTTTTATTATTGACCCCGAATGACGTGTCGATCCACTAGTCAATGTGTAATAATAAGTGCCTCTTTCTGAAATTTGATCTGTCGTCAATTTAATGACTTGCTCACCCTTAAGGGCATTGAACGATTTAGAATAGACGTGTTTCCCTTCCAGACTGAATAAATTAAAAGTTACTTGTTGCTCCTTTATTTGTTGAAATTGAATGGTAACATCCGATATGAAAGGGTTAGGGTTTACAACAACATTTGCTATGGCTTCTGCTTGACCTGTCGCGTCTAAGCTAATCGAATGCGTCTCAATTAAATCACCCAAATACATCTCAGAATGAAGGATTGATGAATGTAATGTCGGTGTTTTTTTGGATTGCGTTTTTATTGAAAACAGAGGTTCATTTACATCAATGGATTCACCATGTGGATTGGTCCAACTGATATTGAGCACTCCGCTTTGAATGTGCACGTTATCATCTGTCAGATCTGCTAATGTTGACGTCACAGTACTATTCTCATCAAAACCATCTAATGCAATTTGAAACCCATACAATAGTTCATCTTTTGTTGGGTAAAAATCTATGACCATAGATCCATCTGATTGGGTATTACTGGTCATGTGCAGTCTACTTTCTGGGACAGATCTATTCTCACTTGTAAATCCGTTTGCAGCTTCAAAGCTATTGTCTACATCTCCTATTCTAATGGCTATAAAATCTGCATTGCAATCACTTTCTTGTGCGTTTCGTTCTGTAATGGCATCAGCAAATGGCCATGGATTTTCAGGGTCAAAGAAATTGAAATCTGCGTCTACAAAATTCCAAGCTATACCCGTATTCCATTCGTCAATAACACCAAGTATCAACTGCCTCATCACAATGATATCCACGATAGACAATTCTTGATTACCACTGACATCTGCAGCAATGATTTTGTACGGACTATCCAAATCTTCAATTCTTAAGATGTGTCTTTGAGCAAAGAGCATATCCAACGTTGACACTCCAGGAAAAGGGCTATCCTCTTTTGAAGCTTGTATCTCATAGTTAAATCCTGTTGGAACAACATCAGATACGTAGTTACCATCTTGGTTTGAGAATGTTGGGTTACTTACATTATCTCTGCTTAACACTCTTAATGCAACATTGTCCACTGGAAAGCCTATTTCAGTTGTGATTTCTCCGCCAAATACAATTTCATCATTGCCAACTTCTAGATTAGCACAAGGAGAGTCTACTGGTTGATTAGGGTCAACTTCACAATCATCTCCTGCAACTAATGGATTGGGATCTAGATCATCTCTACATCCGTCATTATCATCATCTGTATCGGCATTATCCCCCGTACCATCTCCATCTGAATCAGCATTTTCGGAAGCGTCCAAAGGAAAGGCATCATCTACATCAGCAATTTCATCATTGTCATCGTCTGTATCTGCATTATTTCCTATCCCATCCTCATCAGTATCGGTGCTCTCAGTAGGATCAAGTGGAAAGGCATCTATTCGGTCATCAACAAAATCGTTGTCGTCGTCAAAATCACTATTATCACCAAATCCGTCACCGTCAGAATCTAAGCTTTCAAATGGATCAAAAGGAAAAGCATCTTCTGCATCTAAGACCCCATCGTTGTCATCATCTTCATCAAGGATGTCACACATACCATCGTCATCAGTATCAATAACCGGGCTTCCACATGGACCAGGCAATTCTAACATAATGACTGTAACATCATCTGGTTCGCCATCAGCACCTTCATCAACATTGTCAGCATTAGACGGATCGTCGGAAAGATCACCAACCATAATGCCGTCCTGCAACATTGCTGATACGCTTGCTTGATTAGAAATGGAGCCTAGGGATATATCAGTATCTGTAATTGTGTAGAAACCTGTGAATACATCAACATCGCAACTGTTTGGGTCAAGATCGAATGCCATTCCCTCAACTGTTACTATCGGATCTTCAATGGTAACAGATCTTAAGGTATCACTACTCGTATTACAGACACCAAATGTATAGGCTAGAGTCTCTCCTACTTGAGCCAGACCATCACCATTTTCATCTACAAAACTTACCGATTTTGTAAGTTGAATTGGACTAGTGTCCATCATATTTGTCTCACAAGGTGCACATGTAGCACCACCGCAATCAACACCAGTTTCATCATTATTCATGATTCCATCCATGCAGTCGCCACAAACTTGTGCAAAAGCATCTTGGCTTACACTTATCGAATCTGTGCATTGATTAATATCCGTTACAGTTACCATCGGATTAATACTCAGATTTTGAACAGTGATGAAATTTTCACCAGTATTCCAAGCATATGTATACGGACGTTCGCCTCCTGTCACGTTTGCCGTAGCCGTACAAGAAGTTATAAATGCCAGATCTATACTCAGACTTAATGCTGGAGGTTCTGTAACCACAACATTACAGGTCGTTTGCACAGAATTTGAATTTGTGACTGTTGCGAAATAAAGACCAGCAGGAATATTTTCAAGTACTTGAGTCGTATCGCCTGTATCCCATACAAAGTTGAGCATATCATCACCACCAACAACCTCAATTGCTAACATTCCTGTAGAATCTTGAAAACAAGGGACTTCACGCTCAATGGAGATAGAACATGAGAAGTCTTCTGAGCATACATCAGTTTCCTTTTCATCACCATTCCTCAAACCATCTGAACAAGTATCTTCGCATTCTATAAAGCTTATTTCTACAACTGCACTTGCGCTTCGTATAGGTCCGCCACAAATATCTTCTTCTATATTATTTCCAATTGTTAACCAGTCTTGTCCTCCTACAAAACGTACACTATACATCTCTAATTGATGAGAATTTGAAGTTAAATCAACTTGATTTACATATTGACTAAAATCAGAAAATGGAGTTACAGACATATCAATAAGAACGCCATTTGTATCAGTAATCACCCATCGTTGATTCAGGCCAACATCACCAAACACATCAAACGCACTATTTAATGAATCTATCGTACAAATGTTAACTGGAAATGCAAGACCGAATTCAGTTCGATCATTTACCCCTATTGATCCACCAAATAAATTCAAATGTGTACTACTAACTAGTCCATTTAATGCTGCAAGTTGAGCAAAACCTACAAAGCTCAATGTATTGACCACAAGAGGTGTTGAAAGAGCAAAACAACCAGAAAGTTCGTCAATTCGTTGTCCTATAGCCAAGTCAGTATCTAGATTTTCAACACTAATCATTTGAAGTTCATAAATAACATCGGTCGACTGTGCAGGAAAAAAATCATTATCAAAAACAAACGTTTCATCGCATCCAGAATCTGCTAAATGTTGAAAGTTCAAAATGTTGCCTGTATCATCCAATAACAACAATGTATTGGTACCAGATGCTGGTGTAGATGTCTCCACGACAATGACGACATCATTTATAATATCCACTTGATTGAAAATACTCGTCGTTAATGTATCAAAACGAGATTCTGCAAAGGCAATAACTCCAGGAGTTTGGGTACATGCCTGACTGAGTACTGTCGTTGTTTGAAACGACATAATACAAAGTAGAAAAGCGATATAGTTGAAATGACTTTTTACCATCGACAGTTGAATGTAATCAATAATTAAATACGATTCACAGGCCTATTCAGGTATTCAATACATAAGTCGTGCCATACAATTAGAAAATATTGTGAATAATTCATGAAATTGAAATAAATTTATACCATATGGAAGCTTATGCTCAGGTACTCACGTATGCTATTCCTGGATTTGTAATTCTTATCATCATAGAATCCATAGCTGCAAAGCTGCTTAATTTGTCGGTCAATAGACCAATGGATACCATCAGTAGTCTATCCTCTGGCATGACAAATACACTTAAAAGTTTGATTGGGCTTTCGATAGTCATTGTGAGTTATGGATACATGGAATCTCGCATTGGATTATTCGACATCCAATCTACCCTATGGCTATATATTCTGACATTTATCGGGCTTGACTTTGCCGGCTACTGGTCGCATCGCTTCAATCACAGCATCAATATCATGTGGAATAGGCATGTGATTCATCACAGTAGTGAGGAGTTTAATTTATCCTGTGCTCTGCGCCAGACTATTTCTTCTTTTGTTGGCGTATACTTCTTTTTATATATCCCGATGGCATTATTGGGCATTCCGACTAAAGTCATCGCTATTGCATCGCCGCTACATTTATTTGCGCAATTCTGGTACCACACTAGAGTGATCAATAAGATGGGATTTCTAGAACATATTATTGTGACACCATCTCATCACAGGGTTCACCATGCAATCAACGACATTTATATCGATAAAAACTTTTCAGAAATATTCATTATCTGGGATAAATGGTTTGGGACATTTCAACAAGAACTAAAAGAAGAACCTCCCGTGTATGGTACTCTCAAGCAATCAAATACGTGGAATCCAATCCTGATTAATTTCATGCACGTATGGCAATTGACAAAAGATGCGTGGCGGACTAATAACATCATGGACAAATTCAAAATTTGGTTTATGCCAACAGGCTGGAGACCTGCTGATGTTATTGAAAAATATCCCATTAAAATTGTTGAGGATGTACACGAAAGAAATAAGTATGAAACAGTTGACTCATCCCCGATGATTGCATGGAGTTGGTTTCAGTTGATCATTCATAATGTTTTGCTTTTTCACTTGATGAATAACATAGGTACGTTTGATGTGAATTTGATCACCGTGTATGTTATCTTTTTAATGGTGTCCATCTTTTCCTATACGAGCTTAATGGATCGCCATCCGATTGCAGTCCCAGCAGAAGTACTAAAATCAGTCATAGGCCTTCTCATCATGATCAATCTGGGCGGCTGGTTTGGCTTAGAAAATATATTTTCGATGTCCACAATCATCGTCGGGATTTATTTAACAATATCCTTATTGATGACTTTGTATTTTTTCTATTATAATAAACGGCAAGAGATACAGAGACCTTTGCCTCAGTTTTCATCTAAAGGCGAGTAATAACGGCAAGAGGTACAGAGACCTTTGCCTCAGTTTTCATACTGTCTAGCATGTAGCGACGAATTTATTCGTTGTATTATAAACGGCAAGAGGTACAGAGACCTTTACCTCAGTTTTCATCCTGTCTAGCATGTAGCGACGAATTTATTCGTTGTATTATGACGGCAAGAGATACAGAGACCTTTGCCTCAGTTTTCATCCTGACTAGCGTGTAGCGACGAATTTATTCGTTGTATTCTAACGGCAAGAGGTACAGAGACCTTTGCCTCAGTTTTCATCCTGACTAGCATGTAGCGACGTATTTATTCGTTGTATGATGACGGCAAGAGGTACAGAGACCTTTGCCTCAGTTTTCATCCTAACGGCGAGCAAGACCTGAAGAACTTACCATATTTAGTCGATTGTTTCCTGATCTTTAAAGTATATTTGAGCCAAATCATAATCAACTCGCTTATGTTAACTGGTACTTCTATTCCTAAGGCTTATCAAAAGTCTTTTGACATTTGGGTAGAACAAAAAACTCAGCAAGTGTTACACTTAGCTAAATATATAGCGGAAGTGAGACGACCGGTTTACTTTTAAATAAAAATTATAGATATGCTTGACACAGAGCACAAGAAGCAAGTGAAGACTGATCAATACGAAGCACCTGATTACTATGTTCTAGATGAGCTATTGTCTGAAGAACATTTACTTGTCAGATCAGCAGTTAGAGATTGGGTGAAAAAATCTGTAACTCCAATTATCGAATCCTATTCTGAAGAAGGCAAATGCCCATTACACTTGTTTAAAGAAATGGCAGAGTTAGGTGCCTTAGGA
Source organism: uncultured Saprospiraceae bacterium (assembly GCA_937997635.1). GTDB lineage: Bacteria > Bacteroidota > Bacteroidia > Chitinophagales > Saprospiraceae > CALFUK01. Next base: position 7,988 of record CALLFA010000145.1, read on the forward strand.
CCAAGTTTGCCTGAAGAGTATGGTTGTGGAGGCATGGATGAAATCGCATACGGCATCATCATGCAAGAATTAGAGCGAGGAGATAGTGGCATAAGATCAATGGCATCTGTACAAGGTTCTTTAGTGATGTATCCGATTTACAGATTCGGCTCAGAGGAGCAAAAGAAAAAATACTTGCCAGAGTTAGCAAAAGCAAATCTCATCGGCTGTTTTGGATTGACGGAACCTAATTCTGGTTCTGATCCTGGCAGTATGATTACCAATCTTAAAGACGATGGGGATGCCTATATCCTCAACGGAGCAAAGATGTGGATTACAAATTCGCCAGTGGCGGATATTGCTGTGGTCTGGGCAAAAGACGAAGAAGGCATTATACGCGGAATTATTGTAGAAAAAGATATGCCTGGTTTTTCAGCTCCCGAAATAAAAGGAAAATGGTCATTAAGAGCATCAATAACAGGAGAATTGGTCTTTGAAGATGTGCGTGTGCCAAAAGAAAATGTGTTGCCCAAAGTGACGGGTTTAAAAGGGCCATTATCATGTTTGTCAAAGGCGAGATATGGCATTTCTTGGGGAGCCATTGGTGCTGCTATGGATTGTTATGATGCAGCACTTCGATACTCCAAAGAACGAACACAATTTGGAAAACCTCTTGGCCAATTTCAACTCACACAAAAGAAGTTGGCTGAGATGATTACAGAAATAACAAAAGCCCAACTGTTGTCCTGGAGACTAGGCACACTTGCAAATAATGGAAAAGCTACTCCTGCACAAATATCAATGGCAAAAAGAAACAATGTCTGGATCGCATTGCAAATAGCTCGTGAAGCAAGACAGATCCATGGAGGTATGGGAATCACCAATGAATATCCAATGATGCGACACCTAATGAATCTTGAAACTGTGTTGACTTACGAAGGAACACACGATATCCACTTGTTGATTACAGGCATGGATGTGACTGGATTAAATGCTTTCAAATAATGGATTCTGCATTGTCTTCTGCCATCCCCTTTCAACGAAAAAAGTTGGATGATGGCACATTAATCAACTTATACAAGAGTATGCTTCTTCCTCGCATGATAGAGGAGAAAATGCTCAAACTGCTCAGACAGGGTAAAGTCAGTAAATGGTTTGCTGGTATCGGTCAAGAAGCGATAGCTGTTGGTGCAACAAGTGCTCTGTTAGACGATGAGATTATTTTTCCAATGCATCGAAACTTAGGTGTCTTTACAACTCGGCAAGTGCCGCTCACTCGACTCTTTGCTCAATGGCAAGGCAAGAAATCAGGATTCACGAAAGGCCGAGACAGATCATTTCATTTTGGCAGCCTAGAACATCACATCGTTGGAATGATTTCCCACTTGGGACCGCAATTGTCCTTATCTGCTGGCGTAGCTTTAGCACACAAACTCAAAAAAGAAAATCGCATCAGTCTGGCATTTACGGGAGAAGGTGGTACAAGTGAAGGTGAATTTCACGAGGCACTAAATGTGGCAGCTGTCTGGCAATTGCCCGTCATTTTTTTGGTGGAAAATAATGGCTATGGATTATCGACACCAGTAAGTCAACAATTTAAATGTACTCAACTTGCAGACAGAGGGATTGGCTATGGCATGAGATCCTTGACCATTGATGGAAATAACATTATCGAAGTGTATGAGACCATTTCATCATTAGCAAAGGAACTAAGAGAAAATCCTGAACCCGTATTGGTAGAATGCATGACCTTCAGACAACGAGGCCATGAAGAAGCAAGTGGTGTTAAATATGTGCCAAAAGAATTATTAGACTATTGGATTGAAAGAGACCCAAAGGTAAATTTTGAAAAGTGGCTGCTGGCTGAAAACATCATTAGTGAAACAGACATCAATACTTGGTCAAGCGAAATAAAAACGCAAATAAATCAAGCCTTAGAAGAAGTGTCTCAAGAGGAGGATGTACAAGCTGATTTAACTACAGAGTTAGCAGATGTATACAATTCGAACTCACAAGCAGCAAGCTTACCAACTAATACGGAAACTAAAGAAATAAGATTCATAGAAGCCATCACAGACGGTCTTGACATCGCCATGAAGCGTCACGATGATCTTGTATTAATGGGACAAGACATTGCTGATTATGGTGGTGTATTTAAAATAACCAATGGCTTTTTAGAAAAATATGGCAAAGCAAGAGTTAGAAATACGCCTTTGTGTGAAAGTGCCATCATAGGTATAGGACTAGGCATGAGTTTGAAAGGAATAAAGTCTGTGATAGAAATGCAATTCGCAGACTTTGTCACTTGTGGTTTTAATCAGATTGTAAATAATCTTGCGAAAATACATTATCGCTGGGGTGCTAAGGCAGACCTTGTCATTCGGATGCCTTGTGGTGGAGGTGTCGGTGCAGGCCCTTTTCACTCGCAAACAAATGAAGCATGGTTTTTTAAAACACCTGGCTTAAAGATTGTCTACCCTTCTAATCCTAGAGATGCCAAAGCTCTATTACTTGCAGCCATTGACGATCCAAATCCAGTCTTGTTTTTTGAACACAAAGCGTTATATCGCAGCATGACAGCAGATGTGCCTCTAGATTATTTTACTGAAGAAATAGGCAAAGCTGCATTAGTCAAAGATGGAAAGGAAGCGGTTATCATTACTTATGGTTTAGGAGTCAAATGGGCAAAAGAAATCCAAGAAGAAAAAAATCTAGATATTGCTATTCTTGATTTGAGATCATTGGCACCACTTGACTATACTGCCATTGATGCCATTGTCAAACAAACCAATAAGGTATTACTCTTGCATGAAGATACACTGTTAGGTGGCATAGGCGCTGAGTTGTCAGCATACATATCAGAGCATCTCTTCGAACACCTAGATGCGCCAATTATGAGAGTAGCAAGTTTGGACACACCGTTCCCTTTTGCGAAAAACCTGGAGGCTCAATACTTGGCTAATTCCAGACTTGAAACTGCGTTAGAAAAATTACTGAGCTATTAAACTGAAATTAGAACTGCATTGACTATGAATCAACCGTTGAAGAAAATACAACTAGACAAAGTACATCGAGAACTTGGTGCCAAAATGGTTGAATTTGCTGGCTTTGAAATGCCACTCAAATATGGTTCGTTGATGGAAGAACATTTGTGCGTCCGTAATGGAGTTGGCATCTTCGATGTATCACATATGGGCGAATTTAAAGTCGTTGGTCCTGGTTCATTGGATCTAATACAAAAAGTGAGTGCTAATGATGCACGAGCATTGCAGGCAGGCCAAGCACAATACAGTTACCTTCCTAATGACCAAGGTGGAATTGTTGATGACTTACTTGTATATAAATTTGATGAAGATAAATACATGCTTGTCGTGAATGCTTCTAACATCGAAAAGGACTTTAATTGGATCAAACAACACAATACATTTGGAGCTACACTGGAAGATTATTCAGATCAATTTTCTCTATTTGCAGTACAAGGCCCCAAAGCGACTGAAGCACTTCAAAGTTTAACAGAAGTCGACTTATCTGGAATTAACTATTATCATTTCAATCTTGGAGAAATCGCAGGGATATCTAATGTCATTATTTCTGCAACAGGATATACAGGTTCGGGCGGATTCGAATTGTATGTACCTAATGCACAAGCAGAATCGTTATGGCATGCTGCTATGGAAGCAGGCAAACCATTTGGGATACTGCCGATTGGATTAGGTGCGAGAGATACACTTAGACTTGAAAAAGGGTATTGCCTTTATGGAAATGACATTAATGACACCACCTCCCCTATTGCAGCAGGTTTGTCATGGGTAACTAAATTCAATAAGGACTTTATTAATAAAGAGGCAATTTTAGCTGATAAAGAAAGTAAAGCACTTGACCGGTTAGTCGCTTTTAAAATGGAAGATAAAGGCATTCCAAGAAAAGATTATGAGATCCTTGATGTTACAGGTACGCCTATTGGTACGGTCACTTCAGGTGGACACTCCCCTAGCTTGGATCAAGGTATTGGCTTGGGTTATGTTAAGCGAAGTCATTCGAAAAAAGGAACGGATATTCTTATTCAGATTAGGAAAAAGCAATTGCCGGCAAAGGTGGTTAAGCTTCCATTTGTTTGATAACCAAGAGATGGACTTCCTCTCCATAGCGGACAGTAAGATAGATTAGACTGCCCTGAGATAATTTGATTTTTTTTGAACAAAAACACGACCCAATTATTCCAATAGTTTAATTATTGCTGAGACAGAACACCTTCAGCCACACACTTTTTCGTCGATGTAATCAAATGTTGTACATTGTATTTGTGCTCTAATTATAAATGATAAAATAAAACATATGAAGTATATCATTTACATCGCATGTCTATTATTCTGCACTGATAGCTATAGTCAAGGAAATAAAGTAATGGACGAATCTGTGTACGCCGATTGGAATAGAATAAGAGACACCCAAATTACAGAAGATGGCAATTGGGTTCTATATCACTTAGAGCCTGGATATGGTGATAAGACTTTGGTATTATACAATACTATATCAAAAGATGAAGTACGCATGGAACGGACCAAACATTCTACTTTTGACAAGTCAGGTCGGTATGTCTATTTCTTAAGAACACCAGCAAAGGAATATGTCAAAGAACAAAAAAGATTGAACACAAAGAAAGAAGACATGCCCACAGACACTCTTATTGTTTATGATCTAAACAATCGGAGTGAAACTAGTTTTCCAAATATCAGTAGTTTTAAAATGCCCAAAGAATTTGGTGGCACTCTAGCTGCCACAATCAAAGGAAACGACAAATCAAAAAAAGGAAAAGACAAAAAGCAAAAAACAGAGAAGATTATTTATTACAAACCAGAAGCTGGTGTTTTAGACACCTTACACAATGTCATTCAATTTGCTTTTGCCGAAGAAAATTCTTCTTTAATTTATTCAGTAAAATCTGACAGTATTTCTACAGGTGGTGTATTTATTAAAAATGGAAATGATGTTGACTCTACATTTATTGTAGATGGAAAAATACATCAATTAGCCATTAATAAAAATGCAACACAAGCTGCTTTTATTATTGACACAGATACGACTGATGTTTTGTATCGCCCTTATCAATTATACCATTGGAATAGTAACAATACTGCAGTAACAGAAATAATAAATAGCGACTCCCCTATCCTACCAAATCACTGGGATGTAAGCCACGAAAAAAAACCATCATTTTCTGAAGATGGCACTAGATTATTTTTTGGTGTCACCCCACAAAGACTACTTCAAGATACCTCCAAACTTGATGAAGAAATTGTAAATGTAGAAGTCTGGCATTATAAAGAACCAAAGCTGTATACACAGCAGGAATTAGACCAAGAAGACGATGAAATTAAATCCTATGATGCCGTCTATTCGACACGTACTAACACAATACATCTGTTGCAAGATGAATCATTCCCACAGTTGAGAATGGATCAAAAAAGAGATGCTGATTTTGCACTGATTTATACAGACACCCCTTACAAGACTCATGAAACTTGGCAGGGATATGCGGAAAATGATGTGTATAAAGTAAACATCTCTACAGGAGAAAAAGTAAACATAGCCAAAGCTGTGCATGCTAGACCTCGCTTGTCACCTGCTGGCAATTACATTTATTGGTACGATTTAAAAGATGCGTCTTGGGTGGCACACAACACAGTTAAAAATACGACGCAGACTTTTGCTGATGATTCAGTAAGTACTTTTTACAATGAACTTCACGACGCTCCTTCTTATGCAAGACCATATGGGATTGAAGGATGGACAACTGATGAAAAATTTGTCATTGTCAAGGATCGATATGATCTATGGCTGCTTGATCCAAACAACATGATCAAACCAGAAAGGCTGACAAAAGGCAGAGGAAATAAAATTAAATACACGTACATCCAACTTGATGAGGATGAAGACTTTATTAATCTCGACGAACCATTATTATTTAAAATCTTTGATGAAAAAGATAAATCAAGCGGATATGTCCTGTTTGATTATCAAAACAAGAAAATTGTAGAAAAAATTAAAGACGATTTTCAGTTTACAACTAACGTCATAAAAGCGGAAAATACTGATAAGATTATTTATACCAAACAGTCGTTTAATACTTTTCCAAATTTATTATTAGACAACTTAGATTTCACAAACCAACAACAAATGTCTAATGCTAATCCTCAGCAAGACATGTACGCTTGGGGAAATAATGAGATTTACAGTTGGACTGCATTTGACGGTCAAAAATTAGACGGCATTTTAGTGTTGCCTCCAGGTTTTGATGCAAAGAGAAAATATCCACTTTTGGTTAATTTTTATGAGCGCAGCACAGATGGCTTGCACAGACACAGAGCTCCCTCGGCTGGAAGATCCACCATAAATTATAGTTTTTATTCAAATAGAGGTTATATAATTTTCAATCCAGATGTACCATATACGGTTGGCGAGCCCGGACAAAGCTGTTACAATGCTGTCGTCTCAGGAATTTCTGCATTAATAGCAGAAGGCTTTATAGATAAAAATAAAATTGGTGTACAGGGTCACAGCTGGGGTGGTTATCAAGTGGCACACCTTGTTACCAAAACTGATGTTTTCGCATGTGCAGAATCAGGAGCGCCATTGGTCAATATGACCAGTGCTTATGGAGGCATACGCTGGGGAACGGGTCGAAGCCGACAATTTCAATATGAAAAAACCCAGAGTAGATTGGGCGCTACGCTATGGGAATCCCCAGATCTTTATATTAAAAACTCACCATTATTTAATGCTGACAAAATAAATACGCCAGTACTTATCATGCACAATGATGCTGATGGTCATGTCCCTTGGCATTTGGGCATTGAATTTTTTATGGCACTACGACGATTGCAAAAACCTTCATGGTTATTAAATTATAATGGTGAGCCGCATTGGCCATTGAAGTGGCAAAACAGACTTGATTTCAACATTAGGATGCAACAATATTTTGATCATTATTTAATGGATGCACCCATGCCTGATTGGATGAAAAGCGGGATTCCTGCAATAGAAAAAGGCATTCGAAGCGGATACGAATTTAGCGATAAGCAGTAAAGGCGTTATTGAACTCGCTGTGCGGGCGGCCTTCCGTAGGCATTATAGCTTAATCACACGGAGCGATATACGCATGAAAGACTGCACCAGCTTTGACTTCAAACCCTTCTATTAGATTTATTTCTTGTCCAGCTTGATAGTTAACATTTCCAATAAACACTCTGCCATTTGTGGTAATGCTAATGTTGGCTTTTCTATCCTGCGTTATAATGGAATTAGAAGCCTCTGTCACAAAGTCAGCACATCCTTCACAACCATCAGGTATTCCATTATTGTTTATGTCGATATTGTCGTCAAAGTCTGGGCATTCATCTAATGGATCACAAATGTTATCACCATCTGTATCCGCAAAAGCACCACCATTACAATTGCAATTGGAATCCCAGGTACTACCCACAAAACAAATAATGCCATCATCACAAGGTGTCCCAATCAGATTATTATCGAAGTTGGGGCATTGGTCTATTGCATCACACGCTCCATCACCATCAGAATCA
>CALLFA010000146.1 GCA_937997635.1 uncultured Saprospiraceae bacterium
CCACCAGCATAAATTGGGAATCCCCAACCTGTCACAGAACCTATATCACCATCAACTACTGAATTCAAGACACCTTCATCCAAGCATCTGAATGCTTCCAAAGCCTGTCTGTGCAACAATCGTTTCGCAACTGTTTCTTTATCTAGTGTATCGACATTACTGTTGAAAATCTCTGCCAACTTAGGCCACATTACTTTCTTTCCTCCTTCAGGGTATTCATAAAATCCAGCACCTTCTTTCTTTCCTTTACGGCCATGCTCTTCGACAAGCATTTTTGTAATCTTATAGTTTCTCAACATGTCTGGATGCTTCTCCAAATCTGGATTGCTCTCCATTACATGCAGACCTAGTGTGAGTGACACCTCATCAGATACTGCTAAGGGACCTACAGGCATACCCTTATTCTTGGCTATATTTTCGATCATCACCGCAGGCACACCTTCATCTAATAAAAAGAGACCTTCCGAAGTGAACGTACCAAAGCATCTTGATGTATAAAACCCTCTTGAATCATTTACGACAATAGGTATTTTACGAATCATCATCACATAGTCAACTGCAGCTGCAATTGCTTTATCTTCTGTTTTTTCACCTACGATGATTTCTACCAATGGCATTTTATCCACAGGTGAGAAAAAATGAATTCCAATAAAATTTTCAGGTCTATCTGAAGCCTTTGCTAATAAAGTAATTGGAATAGTAGATGTATTTGAAGCATATATTTTATCTGCCGCTAAAACAGCCTCCGTTTCTTTTGTCACTTTCGCTTTCAACTCAGGATTCTCAAATACTGCTTCTATGATAAGATCACATCCTTCCATAGCATTAGGATCATCGGTTGGGTGAATTTTTGCTAATAACGCATCTGCTTGCTCTTGCGTCATCTTTCCCCGGCCGACTCTCTTTTTGACCAATGCTCTTGAGTAGTCTTTTCCTTTCTCTGCACCTTCCATGGTCACATCTTTGAGGACACACTCCATTCCTGCATAAGCAGATACATAAGCGATACCTGCACCCATCATACCAGCACCAAGGATACCTAATTTTTTGATCTCATACTTTGGTTGATCTTTAGGCCTAGCGACACCTTTCTTAGCAGCACTTATGCCCATAAATCCGGTACGTATCATATTCTTAGCTTCCGGAGAAGTGATGGTATCTGCAAAATATCTTGCTTCAATTTCTAACGCTCTGTCGAATGGTACTTGAAGACCTTTATACATAACCGTCATTGCGTTGGTTGCAGCAGGGTAATTTCCGTGCGTCATTTTACGGAGATTTCCAATTCCGCCCATCATGACTTGTGCACCAGTAGGACTCATCAGACCACCACCAGGGATTTTATATTTTTTATTATCCCAAGGTTGTACAGGTTTAGGATTTGCAGCAATCCACTCTTTAGCAGCAGGTATCAAATCATCTGCAGAGTCAACTACATTATGAATCAAACCAGCCTTTAAAGCTTTCTCTGGCGAATGGTCTTTGCCTTGCAGCACAGCCATCATTCCATTTTGAATACCCATTAAGTATGGCGCTTTGATGGTTCCACCACCACCTGGGAATAAGCCAACTTTAATCTCTGGAAAACCAATTTTAGTTTTGGGATTATTTACAGCTATGCGGTGATGACACACGCAAGCCAATTCCAGTCCACCACCTAATGCATGTCCATTAATAAGCGCAACAAAAGGTTTACCACCTTTTTCAATTTCTCTGAACGAGCGATGCATCTGAATAGAATTATTGACAAATTCTTCTTTATCCGTAATTGGCTTTTCTAGCTGCTTGAGATCAGCACCAGCCATAAACATGGATTTTGCAGATTGTAGAATAACACCTTTTACAGAATCATCATTGATCAATTGATTTGAGATTTCAACAAAATTCTGGATGAATTCAAAACTAAATAGATTAGTAGATTCATTTTTATTGTCCATGGTGACGATTGCTATATCACCATCCATTTCATACGTTAGTATATTATTATCTATTGCCATTGTTTTTTCGTTTGGTTAATTAAACTCTTTCGATTACAGTTGCGATACCCATACCGCCACCAATACATAATGTCACAAGACCTGTTTGTTTGTCTTGTCTTTCCAATTCGTCAATCAATGTTCCCATCAAAATACAACCAGTTGCGCCAAGTGGGTGACCTAGAGCGATTGCTCCTCCATTTACATTAATTTTGTCCATTGGGATTTTCATGTTATCTCTCATCAACATTGGGACAACAGCAAATGCTTCGTTAATCTCAAAAAGATCAATATCTGATGCATTCATTCCAACTTGCTTCAGCACTTTCTCACTCGCAGGTGTAGGACCTGTCAACATGATTGTAGGATCGGTTCCGTACACGGCAGCACCCTTGACAATAGCTCTAGGTTTCAAGCCAAGCTTCTCCCCTATTTCTTTGTTTCCAATTAGTGCTATAGCAGACCCATCTACAATCGCAGAAGAATTTCCAGCATGGTGCACGTGATTGATCTCTGCCAATTCAGGATAACGATCAATAGCAACAGCATCAAAGCCACCCATCTCTCCCATCATCGCAAACGAAGGTTGAAGACCACCAAGCGCTTCTACTGTTGTTTGGGCTCTGACATTTTCATCTCTGTCTAACAATGTTATACCGTTAATGTCTTTGACATCGATACGAGATTTGAAACGCCCATCCTGTTCTGCAGCAACTGCTTTCATTTGAGAATCGTATGCGAACTCATCTACATCATTTCTACTGTAACCATACTTAGATGCAATTAAGTCAGCAGATATTCCTTGTGGAATGGCATGACCTGGCATAGCCACTGATGGATCCATCAACAATGCTCCTCCATCAGAACCCATTTTTACTCTGGACATACTTTCCACACCTCCTGCTACAATTAATTGAGAGAAACCAGACTTAATGTATGCAGAAGCTTGATTTATTGCTTCCAATCCTGAGCCACAAAAACGATTAAGTGTTACACCACATACGTGATCACCATAACCTGATTGTTGTGCAGCTGTTTTAGCAATGTTTGCTCCTTGATCCATCACTTGTGTGACACATCCAAGGATTATATCTTCTACTTCGCTTGCAACACCTTCATGTTTGCTGCTAAGCTCTTGAAGACATTGGGTTGCTAATTCTGTAGGAGTGACACCAACAAGTGCTCCTTTTTTATTTCCTTTTCCACGGACTGTTCTCACCGTGTCATAGATATATGCTTCCATTGTGATTATATTTTAATGTTTACATTCAAATTAAGTGTCTAACGAACTGCAAATATGAATTATTTGACACTCTTGTCAAAATATTAAATACATTTGTGTATAATTTGTTCAATTCTTAATGTCAATCAAGTCAAATAAACGTGTTGGTCGCCCTGTAGGAACGATAGATTTAGATATGGACAGTGTCTATCGTGCTGCCCTTACTGTCTTTGCTGACAAAGGCTTTGATGCTACGACGATGACAGAAATAGCACTTGCGGCGGGTATCACTCGGTCCTCCATCAACTATCATTTTGGAAATAAAATGGAACTATGGAAAAAGACCATTGATTATTTGACACACCGGTTCATTAAAGATTTCGAACAGACAAAAAAATTAAATACCGACTTAGATGACATCAGTTTTATGAAAGTCGTCATTCGTCAAATGGTAAATTTCTGGGCCCAAGAAGAAGGCTTCAGTAGACTGGCAATGAAGGAGCTCGATCAAAAAAATGAGCGGTCAGATTATTTAATTGATCACCTCATGTATCCTCTCGTCAATCTCACCAAAGATGTATTTGGCAAACTCCGCAAAGAAGGGAAAATCAAAAAGTTTGATAAGCAGCATCAGCTGTCCATCATCTTGGGTATGATCAGTTATCTATTTACAAATCGCTACATGTTTCAAAAGTTGCATGATATAGATGTTTCAGATCAAGAGATTGTGGATCAACATACGGATGCAGTGATTGAGATATTTTTTGATGGAATACGACTTTAATCCGCCTATTGGCGGAAGTTATGAATCCTTCTTTCGAAGGAAGAGTTGAGTTATTAATTCGCCGATTGGCGAAAGTGTTGAGTGATGCAGCATCTCTGCCGATAACTAGCTATGGGTTATGGAGCTCGCGGGCGATACATAAAATGCGCATTTCTAAGTTTGTAACTTAGAAAAACGATTGAAGACTCTGTCTGTTCTTAAGAAAATTTCCAGTTTTAATCGAAGCAACCTCTATGCTCAAATGACATTTAGATTCAAGTAGGTTATGTTCGTCAAAAAAAATCTCTCCTGTGAATGTCTCAAAAGAGCCTGAAGCTTTCTTGGTTTCGAATGAAATCTTGTAATCATCAATTACTTTCCATTCTTTAATTTCATTTATGGTAAATGCGTTAAGAAGAAATGTAAATAAGGATAATGCTATAATTTGGTAATATTTCATTGATTGATTGATTTGTTATAGTCAAGTGGGATATTATTACATACCCTAAGCTTCTTTAAGCCTCAATTACAACTCATTCTCTGTCAAAAACGCATTCAAAGCAGTCCAATACTCTTCACTGGCAGAATTATCAGAAGACAATACCACAGCCCCGTGCGATCCTGATGCTTGTGGCACAAAATGCGTCACTATCGAAGGATCAATCACGTCTACAAATGGTTGCACTTGTGATGCCTCTCCTCTAGCAGAGGTTATGAATGTAGGTTTGTCTAAGCCAGTAATGCTTGACTCTAAATTCAAAGCACTACCAAAATATTCGCCAGGACTGAAAGCCAATACAGCTTGTACATGATCGTTTTCATTCGCAATTTTTAATGCCAATGAGCTTGAATATGAGCTTCCTAATAAAATGACTTGTTGGTCATATCGATCTACCATAAAATCAATAGCAGCAATGATGTCTTGCTCTGCATCTAAAAAGCTGGACGGAAATCCTTCTGCTTCTGCACGATCAGCGGTTTCATTATCTGCACCATTTCTAGTCCCGCCAGATCGCTGGTCTGTCGTCAATACATTATATCCTCTTGACATTAATTCGACAGCTGCTTCTGTATTCTCTGTCCGATTGAATCCCGCTTGATGAGATAAGATAAATGAAGGGCCATTTGCAGATGCTTCAAATAAATCTGCAGATACAACTAATCCATCTGTAGCATCAAATGTTACTGGCGATACAGTAAAATTGTCAGTAGATCCTTCAACTTCTTGCTCTACTACCGGATCAACAGTAGTAATTTCATTCACTTCAGATGTACATGAAGCAAACAAAAAGCAACATATAATTATGTAAAATTTCAGGTGCATAATTTCAAATTTAGCTGATGTAACATCTTGTTTAACTTTGCATACATTGTTTTGTTTAGAGATCTCCAAGCTTATTAATCAAAAGATCTGTTGTACGACATAATTCCATTACAAGCTTCATTGACAGCTTTTTCGACGAGATTAAAAATTACATTTACTTTACCGACCATATTCAAAAATCATGTTGTGATAAATATGAAATCCTTATTCGTCTTTTTGCAAATGACATACCTAAGGCTTGAAAAAATTAATGCCCTTTTCTCCTATGGTTATTTTTGAACTATCTTAACTTTATACATGATAATTCAATTACAGGGATTATTCCAACAAGTATTGGTAGCTTGCCAGTGTTAGACAACCTCTTTCTATACAACAATCAGCTGACTGGTACTATCCCAAACTCAATTGGAAATTTGACCAATCTAGTACAACTTAGATTGAGTGGTAATATGTTGACAGGGGACATCCCGACAGAAATTGGCATGCTCGATAATATGACATTGCTATGGTTACAATCGAATTTACTTACTGGCGGGATTCCATTAGAGATTATGAATTGTAGCAGTTTGACAACAATACTGACAACTCAAAATCCAAACATGGATGGTTGCTATGATACTAGACTGCAACTATTGGACAGCCAATGGAATACAGGTACACACAACAATATAAGTGCTGGCACACAAATGGCCAACTGGGATACTTTTATTGCAAACGGAGCAGGCACTTGTTGTTTTGCTTCCATCAATGAAACATGTAACTCTGGTCCTTGTGAGTTCTTTGATGGTGCTTTATGGCAAGCGGAAGGTGATGTGATTTATACAGGAAATCATCGAGTTGATAATGCAATTTCCATCACGCTCAACAGCAGTACGTCTGTCGAATTAGAAGCTGCTTTTGAAGTTGAAGCTGGTGGAGAATTATATATCCCTATGACTGGGTGTGATGAAGATATCCAAGCAGGGGGTAGTAGCAATCATATGGGTGTCATGGATATTGATGGTAATGTATATGACACAATTAAAATAGGTACACAAACTTGGTTTGCAAAAAACCTGCGGACGGGCAGATTGCAAGATTCGACTCCAATCGATGCTATACCTAATGGGACACAATGGGCAATCACAACTGTTCCGGCATTCAGCTGGTATGATAATAATAGTGGGAATGAAGCCGTACATGGTAAACTTTACAACTGGGATGCTGTCAACTCACAAGCGCTTTGTCCTTCAGGCTGGAAAGTTCCCTCTGAGGCCGACTGGAATCAACTTGTATCTTTTATTGGTGGCACTAATGAAGGAGACAAACTAAGAGCTGGTGGTAGTACAGGATTTGAAGCGGTGTATAGTGGTAGACGATCTCATACCGATGGCAATTTTTTCAATTTAGGTCAGACCACTTGGTTTTGGACGAGCACCTTCGATTTAACACGTCCTGTTTGGTTTATTGTGACAAGTAGTGATACGATGATACGTTCGAATACTTCACCTGAAAATACGGGCTATTCAGTTCGTTGCATTAAAGAATAAGTCTACACTAAAGTTTGTTATGAGCTAATACTATTTAGTTTTACGCTTTTTTCATTAGTATTAAATAGAATTTTCCTTACTATTGGACCATCAGAGAATATTTCACTTATGATGGACTCTTTAGACCATATTGATAAACATATCTTACAGCTATTGGAGAAAGATGGTCGTATTGCATTTTCAACAATAGCCCAGCAACTAGGTGTATCGAATACAATGATCCACCAACGAGTCGAAAAGCTTCAAGCAAAGGGTATAATCCCAGAATTCAAACCGCGTTTTGACGAAAAAGCACTTGGATTTGGTCTGGCCTCTTATACAGGAATCGTATTGGATAAAGACCCTCATACTGAACGAGTAGTTGAAGAACTAAAGCAAATATCTGAAGTGACCGAGTGCTACTATATCGCTGGTCAATACACTCTATTTGTCAAAATAATAGCCAAAGACAGTGATCATTTGAGAGACATTCTTTATAAAAAAGTAGACGCTATTGACGGCATTCAACGTACAGAGAGTATGATAGAATTAGGGTGTGCATTCAAGCGAAATGTTTCCATAGAGTAAGACTAAAAAATGAAAAAAATTGCAACGTTAGGATTAGGAAAGGTAGGAACACTTGTCGGGTTTTTACTTACAAAAAAACATAAAGTAACTGGAATAGATAAATCAAAGCCACACTACGATTTTGATTTACCTTTTGATGTTGTTACAGGAGATGTGACTGACCTAAGCTTCATGGAATCTGTGGTAGAAGAACATGATGCGATCGTATCTGCACTCCCCTATTATCTTAATAAACCAATTGCTCAATTGGCCCACCAACATGGCAAACACTATTTTGACCTAACAGAAGATGTTGACACGACTCACTATATACGAGAATTAAGTAAGACTGCAACTTCAGTGATGGCGCCACAATGTGGACTTGCACCTGGATTAATAGGAATCGTGGGCGCAGACTTAACCAAAGATTTCACCAAACTGAGAGACATCGAATTGAGAGTCGGTGCACTACCAAAATACCCAAATGGTTTGCTTGCTTATTCTTTCACTTGGTCTCCAGCAGGCGTCATTAATGAATACATCAACGATGCCGAAGCTATCCAAAATAGTGTGCGTAAAATGGTACCGTCTTTAGATAGTTTTGAATACATCAACATTGAAGGAAAGGAGTTTGAATCATTTACCACTTCTGGCGGTTTAGGAACGATGTGCGAAACATATGAGGGAAAAGTGGATACGCTTAATTACAAAACAATTCGATATCCAGGTCATGGCAAATTAATGCGGTTTCTTATCCAAGAATTAATTCTCAAAGATGATAAGCCTATGTTGACCGCTATACTGGAAAATGCAAAACCACCAGTCAAAGAAGATGTCGTGTATGTGTATGCAGTGGTCGAAGGGTGGAAAGAAGATAAACTGTTTAGGAACGAATATTATCGAGCCTTTACACCGATCGAGATTGGAGGCATACAGTGGAGAGCCATATCCTGGACTACAGCAGCTTCTATTTGTGCCGTCATTGAAATGGTAGATGAAGGTACTTTACCAAACAAAGGATTCATCAAACAAGAAGAGATAGACTTCAAGGCCTTTTTAGATACCGATAACGGTAATTATTTTAAATAATCAAATTTTCTGAAGACGCATCAGAAGTCCTGTAATTGCATTTAGTATCTTGAACCTTGAATTCAATGAATACATCAGTTCAAAAAATCGAAACAATTGACATGCATACAGGTGGCGAACCACTGCGTATTGTTTTGAGTGGATTCCCTGAATTGGACGAGCAGACGGTGTTGGCAGTTAGAGACAAACTGAAAGAAAACTATGATCATTTGCGAAAAGCAATCATGTGGGAACCTCGAGGTCACCGAGACATGTATGGCTTATTACGCGTTCAGGCAGAAAGAGAAGACTCTGCGTTTGGGGTGATCTTTATGCACAATGAAGGCTACAGTACGATGTGTGGACATGCCACCATTGCAATAGGAAAAGCGGCAATAGAACTCGGCTGGATAAAAGAAATTGAAGAACCAACCACCACATTCAATATCGATGCTCCATGTGGTCAACTCACCGTGACGAGTAAGCTAGTTGAAGGAAAAGTACAGGAAGTCAGTTTTGAAAATGTTCCTTCATTTTATGTAGGCACTTACAAAACGCAATTCGAACATTTTGGAGAAATCACATATGATCTTGCTTATGGTGGTGCTTTTTATGCATATGCTGATATTGATCAATTTGGATTACATATCACACCTGAGCATTCCTTCGATTTAATATCATTGGGTAAACGTTTAAAACAACATGTCATTCAGACAAATACAGAGATTGCACATCCTTCACAAAAAGAACTGAGTTTTTTGTATGGCTGTATATTTAGAGAAGCTCACAAAGATGATGGCGTCCATAGTAAAAATGTTTGCATATTCGCAGACGGTGAGTTAGACAGAAGTCCGACTGGTTCAGGTGTCTCTGGAAGAGCTGCAATCCTACATGCTAAGGGAGCCTTATCATTAAACAAAGAGATTAAGATTAACAGTATTGTCGATAGTCAGATGACAGTGGAAATTTCAAGAACAGTTGATTACCACGGTATGACTGCCATAATTCCAGTTGTGACTGGTAGTGCTTTTTTTACAGGAAAGCATGAATTTTGGCTTGACCCAAAAGATCAACTTGGGAAAGGCTTTCTCCTTTAATTTAATCTGGTTTTATTCTCCTCATTAGTGGGAAAGCTGAGGTTTGAGCTGGTGTATGTACTACCAAAAGTAAGCGCACCAGAGTAGACTTGTTTCATAGCATCGATGACTTGGTCTTTTGTCAACTCGCGTAAAGGATGGATATAAGCAACCCAAACAACGCCTTCAGAAACAGAATAACGCACATCCAATGCAGAATGAAAATTAGCCTCCATGCATTTCATTAGTTCTTCTTGACCAATTTCAGACACATCAGTAATAGGAGAAATTATTCTCATTCTATTATGGAGTTCGTCAGTCAAACAAAACATTTGCACATCATCAATAATAAGTTGCCATTGTCCTGGTTGCCCTGCAAGAGTGTCGCTGACTGTGTACAGTATGCTGTGAAGTTTTTCGTTATTCATCGATTGTGCATTTAAAGAAACGTTTAACAGAATGAATGATGTAATTAAAAAGATGCTCCTTTGCATTATATAAGTTTAATTCAATGTATAAAAATTTAAAATTACTTACAAGTCTATGTTGATTTAATGTTGCTTGAAAAATTGCAGGCTTGCGCCTTGTTGAAGTGAACAATAAGCTTACTATTTAAACTGTAAGCTCTATTTATTTTTTTTAATAATTAATATTCTACTAAGTAATGAATCTATATAAGTTGTCATTGTCAAAAAGCTAAAACAATTCATCGAATAAATTCGACGCTACTAAAGGCGCGAACGTCCCAACAGTGAGCCTGCGAACGCCCCAACAGTGAGCCTGCGAACGACCCAACAAGTGAGCCTGCGAACGACCCAACAAGTGAGCCTGCGAACGACCCAACAAGTGAGCCTGCGAACGACCCAACAAGTGAGCCCGCGAACGCCCCAACAAGTGAGCCCGCGAACGCCCCAACAAGTGAGCCCGCGAACGCCCAAAAAAAAAGAGCCTACCATTAGATGATAAGCTCTTTTTTATAGTATAGATAACTGTTATTCTGATTTAAAGAATCTATCTACAAGAACGCCTTTGTCGCCTTGTTGGATTCTGATTAAATAAAATTGATTGCTACTTAATTCTTCTACATTTAATTGATTTGTGTCTTCTACAATTATTGAAGAACGTTTAACTGATCTGCCATCGACTGTAAATATTTCTACATCAATAGGACTTCCAGTTACTAAATTCGTTTGGATGTTTAAAATATTGCTTACTGGATTAGGGAACATCATCACTTCACCAACTTCCACATCCAATGATCTTGTTTCTGAAGATGCGAAAAGGCCGCCAGCTCCACATGGACCACCTGATGTAAATTTAGTGACAGAAATCTCATTGGAGAAATCTATATCACCTCCGACATCATTAGCATTCTGCCCTACTTCGAATCCAGTTAATTCTCCATTAAAACTGACGTGGCAAATGATACATAAGCCAGCAGTTGCACTATTTTCTAAGTCAAATGGAGGACCATCTGGAATTCCAATAATATTTCTAAATGCATCAAGTATAACCCAAGCACTATTTTCGCCTGTTGCATCAGTTAAGACAACATCAAAAGCATCGCTGATGCCATTACCTATACAAATATCGATTGACGTATCTCCATTATCTAAAGACAAATTGCCACCTACAGCAGGTACGAAGCATCCTTCTCCTTCCAGACTCGTAACATTGATGTCTTCAACTACGGAGAGACAACCGGCACAGTCTTCAACTGCTAAGGTATAGTCACCAATCTGATTCACGACGACTGATGCGCTAGTAGCAATTGTATCTCCTGTGGTGTTCAACCAATAGTAATTTACAGAAGAATTACCTGCACAGTTCACTGGAGTCACTTCAACAGCATCAACTCTAAATGAGCATTGTCCATTATCTACAATTTTCACAAATCTAGTGTCGCTACTCAAATCAAAGCAGAAAACAGCAAAATCAGTATTTTCGAAAATGGCACCTCCAAGTGTTACAAAACCGTCACTCTTTTCAAGAGAAGTAAGTATGGAAGCCGATGCACTTGTGGAGTCTGTATTGAGGCAATGTTTGACATACATAGGCAAACAGATTTGATTACCAGCAGTAACTGTTTCTCCAAGATCAACGGTGACAAATGTAGGATCAGAAGAACCTGCTGCCCATAAACGAATCCCTGTTCCATCTGCACAGCCACTGACAGCTTCAACATCAATCACATACCCGGCGTAATCTGCTAATTGTCCACAAAGCGCATCTTGAGCACCTTCGCAACAAGTAGATTGTCCACTAACTGTCGCACTTAATGTCACATACCCATTGCAATCAGGTGCTGACTGACTAGCAGACGCTTGTACTGTACATTCAGGATTCATGGTAGGTTCTGAGATATAGAAAGAAACGCTTACTGTTTGGCATGTATTTGTATAGCAATCCGCTTCAGAAGAAACATCCACTGTAATGGAATGATCTCCAGGACCACCGTTCCAATTGTTGCCTTCGTGTGCAGCATTAGGGAACGTATATGGTTCATAATTTTCACAGACTCTATAACCGTCAACCGTTAAGGTGACTGACTCCGTAGCATCTGAAACTTCAGCAGTCACATAATAGTTTTCAGGAAGTAAGTTGCCATCTATTTGTGCGCCATCTAGAATAGCTCCAATTCCAGGAACTTCCATATCTGTTTCTTGATCATAAATTTTAATGGCTAATACCTTGACATCATCACATGGAGTGGTACATGTTTGCTGAGCTTTAAAGGTCTTATTACACTCAAAATCAAATTCTCCAACAGCAGTTCCATCTTCATAAGTAAGTGTGAATCTTGTGCCTTCAAAAGCAGATAGATGAAGATTATCTCCCACTGCTACACTGCCTACAGAGCTTACCGTGTCATCTACTACTTTGTTTACAAACAATGTTGCACAAGCTTCATTTCTGACATAAGCATCACATTCCTCTGGACATTCTTCGTAAGCTGTGTATTGCTTTCCACACTCTGAAGTTACACTTCTAGCGCTTGTGCCATCAGGTTTCTTCAACAGATAATAGATACCATCATACGCATGTACTGTCGCTGTTTGTCCAACATTGATGAAGCCTTTAGATACAAGTCTGCCATTGATGTTAGCCAATATTTCTAGTTTGTCACAAGTTCTGTTTTTAAAGAAAACGTCACATTTAGTTCGACATTCATCTGTAATGGTATATGATTCACCACACCAGCCTGTCCAAGTACCAATGGTGGTTCCATCTGCATATCTAAACAAGTATTTCGTTCCATTGGCTGAAGCATGTTTGTATGTTTTTCCTTTCTCGAATACAGACAGATATCTCCAATCAGAACCGTTCTGTATATACACTTGAACATCATTACATGCATCGTTTGTAATGTGAATATCACAGCTCGTGTTGCAATCATCTTCAATCGTATAGGTCTCATTACACCATGCAGTCCACTCACCGACTTCTGTACCATCTGCATATCTGAAAACAAAACTAGTACCTGAATATGAAGAGAATCTGTATTTCACTCCTTTGTCCAATGTGCCAATGTAATTCCAATCACTCCCTACTCTTCTATACGCAAGAACATCTTCACAAGCATCATTATCAAAAAAGACATCACACTCTTGGGCGCAATTGTCTGTGACAATATGTTTTTCATTGCACCAACCTGTCCAAGTAGATAGCGTTGATCCATCAGCATATTTAAACACATATGTAAGTCCAGTCTGAGCGGCGGCATAGCTTGAGGTAACCCCCACAGCTACTTTACCCAAATACACCCAATCATTTGGTTTCTGTAGATATATATGGATATCTTCACAAGCACTGTTCTCAAAGTAGACAGGACATGAAGCTTGGCAACTGTCATCGATGGAATATGATTCTCCACACCAACCAGTCCAATTTGCTACCGTTGATCCATCAGCATACAGGAATCTATATCTTGCACCATTAGCAGTCAAATGACTGTATGTGCCTCCTTTACTAATATTACCAATGAGAGCCCAATCATTTCCGTACTCAACGTACACATATACTGTTTGACAGGCATTATTTGTCAAATAAACAACACAATCTTCAGGACAATCATCGTCGTTTATGGTGTATGTCTTACCACATTTTGCAGTAACTGTACCCAGCACATCATCAAAGGAATATGCAAAAATCAATGTTTCACCAGCGATATCCACTTCATGCTGAACACTATCACCGACAGCTACTTCATATATAACAACCCAATCTCCTCCGATTGCGGCATACACTTGCACTGTTTCACAGCCGTCATTTACAATATTTGCTTCACATTTATGTTTGAAACACGCATTTACTGTGACAATATAAGTCTCTGTACATAAGGTACTTGTTGAGCTTGTTTCATCTCCTTGCGCATTTTGAGACCACACCCTAGCCTGACTTGATGTCGGATATACTGTTGCTTGACTTCCTGGAGATATAGTGCCCATGTTATAGACTTTGTTGTCACCAGTAATTTCATGACAAAAGATAGTCTGGGAGCAATCAGATCGATTGATGACCAATACATATCCACAAGCATCTTCAGAATATTCTAAATCTGGTGCATCATACTCAATAGTAGGTGCAGCTGTTAAATGAAGTGAGAAAAGTAGAAAGAATAGAGATAGGAAAGCGTAATAAGAATTCTTCATAGTTCATTAGATTTTAATAAAAGGGCGGGGACCAGCTAAAGTTATACACACGGTACTGAAACCCAATAATACACAACACTTACAATGGATTCAGATTCTTGCAGTACCAATATAAAGAATGACTTTGTATTTATCTGCACTAGCTAATTAAACAGATGGGAGTTTGTCATAATATTTTGTCAAGAAGACTCGCAGAAGACGTTTTATGAGTGCAAATTATTGGCTATGAGCTTTCGAAAACGAAAAGTTAAGCTAATTAATCTTATTTAAGACACTAAATGTAAGAGTATTACATATTATATATATTTTTAATGTATAAAGTTTAGTCAACAGAATACAATTTAGCCTGAAATCAGGCAATTTTCACATTGCATAAATATATATATGTTAATATACTGAGCTCTTATTCAGATCCACCCATAACGGATACAGAAAGTATGTCTCGATCAAACAAGTATAACCCTCCTTTGTCATCACCGATCAACTCTAGTTTGTCGTTTAAGGTCCGAGCCAAGGCTTCTTCTTCAATTTGTTCAGTGACATACCATTGCAAAAAGTTGTGCGTAGCATAGTCTTTATGCTGTAAAGCGATATCGACAAGTTTATTGATGCTTTCTGATACAAAGAGTTCGTGTTTTAATAACTGCTGGAAGGCGTTCTTAAGAGATGGGTACGTCAGTTGTGGTTGAGGCAAAGACGGTATGACAGCAAAACCGCCTCTCTCATTTATGAAATGAACCAATTTGAGCATATGCATCCGCTCTTCATCACTGTGTCTGTAGAAAAAGGAAGTCACATTATCTATGCCTGGTTGTATTTCAGCCCACGACGCCATAGCTAGATACACTTGTGATGATTCACCTTCTATTCTGACTTGTTCATTGAGAGCATCTTGAATTACTTTTGACAACATGATTATTGGTTTGTATTTTGAATGTAAATGGAATGTTATTTATACTTAGAATACTAACCAGATAACGATAGTGGAAGTTCACTCTTATTTCATTAAGCCAACAAATATTAAATCCAAATGCTGAAATCAATAGTTGCTAGATCTCGTCATAGGATTTATCTTAAAATTAGATTCCCAACATCCATGAGATTTACTATCGTTCGCTAAACAACTCATCAAGATATTGGCTTCTTGTCATGGAGTTGAAACTGTCTAAACAATTATCTGCGGTCGTATGCATAATACTTACACAATTGCCCATATCATCAAGGTCATCACGATGTCCACGCCCTAAAATACAGTGCCCCAACTCATGAAATACAACTAGCTCTTGTTGAATTGGAACAGCAAAATTCCAAAAATTTCTATCAACAACGATTTCTCTACTTCCTTCTTCTGAAGAACTACAAAACCCTGCAACACCGGCTCTGGTGACTGTTTGCAATCTTGCTGTCAGATTTAAACTTTCGTAATCTACTAATAGGCCTCTACTTGCAGCTTCTTCAGCAAAGTCATTTAAAATACCTTGAAGAGCTGGATCAATAGCTATCTCTGGTTCGTCTTCACCACAACCTGTAGCAAACCCAAGAGCAATTAATAAAATGAAAAAATACTTCATAGCATTATGGTCTAGTATACAAACAAAACTGAAAGCTGATTAGTTATGTTTTGATTTATACGTTAAAGTAATCTCAAATAATTGGAAAACAAATAGCTGACCTATTATTCTTGGAACAATTCATCCAGATAGAAGTCCCGAGTTTCAGTGTCATACAGTTGTGTACAACCAAAATCTACGCCATTCATCATACTGATACATCTGCCCATATTATCGACTTCATCATTATGACCAAGGCCTAGTATACAGTATCCTAAACTTGCACATAATTCGTTACGAAAGCGACCCGTATTGTAAAAATTGACACAAGACACCTCCCATCAATGTCAAACTCACAAACCAATAGCCAGCATGAATAAATATATACTTCCACCCTCTTCTTTCAAACAAAGCATTTATTGCTATGATTGGAAGAATTAGAATGACAACGGTGAAACCACCATGTAACGCTCCATGACCAAAGCTTCTGTGCGCAGTGCCATATTGAGTCATTAAGTCATTGAATTGTTGCTGAGCTGCACTTCCACTTTCTGCAGCTGCCGGCATCATCATCTGCATGACGCCACCTTGGTGAATGACTATTGAACTCAAAGCTGCGGATATCAACACTCCGAAGACAAAAGACAAACCAAAGATTACTGCCATATTAGCTCCTTGCAAGTCTTCTTCTTTGAATCCATTTACACGCATCCATGTAGTTCCAAATACTTTGGGGTTATACCAAATGGAACCAATGATTAAAGGAATTAAAGCTGTTACAAAAAACATCCAAAAGTTAGTAGGCATTGTTAAATTGTTTTGTTAGAAAATTGATTTTTTCGTTTAAATAATACCATATGAAGCTAGAGAAAAATGATTACTTCTGTTCTTTCAAGATTTTCATCAAAATTTTCCCAAGTTGCATCGCTTTATTATAATCACCATCTACAGTCAATCTCCCTTGGATCATGGCTGTTTGCAGTTTCATTTCTCCCCTTCCAATTTTTGCTAAATGTTCATCTTTTATGGTGAACGTAGCATCAGGATTTTTTGCTTTTCCTTTGCGAATAGATCCCGGTGCTTTTGAAAAATTGACTTGCCATTGAGCATTAGCAGTTCCATTCACATTAAACTGGTAGACACCACTATCTGGTCTCAAGAACGTTGGGTTTTTCTTTAGATAAGACTTCACTTTTTCAAACAACAGATCTGACTCAGCCTTCTCTTTTTTGGCAATTTTATTCTTCTTGCGTTTTCCTTTCTTTTCATATTGGAGAACGACCTTTTCCGTTTCATTGGCTGACTCTCTTATATAATTAGAAAACACATCGAGATCTGGCATTGACTTCTCATCAGAAGTTACTGTGATCGTGATTTTCCCATTATAACTAAATATCACAATCATCAAACCCATGCCGTCTATGAGTGGAGCAGAACCCATAATTGTGTGCACTTTATGTCCTTGCACATACATAGGGAACTGTGGGCCAGGCACATTAGTCACAACTAAATTAAATACTGGCTTATGCATTCTTGCCAGGTTATATCTTGAATAAATTTTAGCTGCTTGATTTGCTATTCCAAATGGCACTACCTCTCCTAGGTTGGAAATTGTTTTCGCACCTAAAGCACCTTGGTATGTTTTACTTCTGGTGGTATTATCGTAAATGGTTTCAATCCGTTCGATTGGGTCCTCGATATCAGTAGCAAGTTGCACAAGCATGGTAGATATTTCATTCCCAGCAACAGCACCATCAACTTTACCTCTTACAGATACTGGCACCAATGCGACCAGTGGCTTTGATGGTAAAGCATCCTTCTCATCCAGATATCTTCGAAGTGCTCCAGCACAAATAGCAAGGACCATATCATTGAGGGTTATACCCATTATTTTTTTCAACGCCTTAACTCTATTTAATTCCAGTATCGTAGTGTTCCATTTTCTTTGAGCAGAAATAATTCCGTTGAAAGGTGTCCTTGGAGCTGAGAATGGTGCCGTTGGTGGCTCCAGATGTTGCACACGCGTCAACATACCAGCTTTGACCGTTGACTTGATGGCACTACTGATCATTTTAGGAAATCTCAATGGTTGTTTGGCAAAATTTATGGCACTCTTCGCAATTAATGAGACATCATTAGGAAGTGGTTTAGGATTATATGGTTTCGGTTCAGGAATTTTTTTGACAGCTTTGGTCATATCAAACATGATGCTGAGCATTGAGGTACCAGCAACACCATCCACGACTGAATGATGAACTTTTGAAATAATGGCCACTGAATTTTTTGGGACTTGTGACAACTTATTTAAACCCTCAACAAATGTCATTGACCACAACGGCTTATTTAAATCCATGGGCTGGCTAAATATTGCTGAAGCCATAGCTCTCAGTTGTTTCCAGTCTGAAGGCTTGGGTAATGCCACATGATGCATATGCAAATCAAGATCAAAATTTGGGTCTTCTGCTAAGTATGGGTAATCCACACTAAAGGGCACATTCACCAATCGCTTTCGCAAGATTGGCATTTGGTGAATCCTAGATGCAATAATCGCTTTGAATTTTTCAAATTCTAACGCCCCTTCTATGATGACGACCGATCCCACATGCATAGGACTTGTCGGAGATTCTCCATATAAAAAGGTGGCGTCCATTCCCGAAATGGACTTTAGATGTTTGGTGTCAATATCTTGAAGCAGTCGTTTTATCATAAGGTATCAATCTTGCCATTAAAATAGTAAAAAATTAGGCAAACATCGAGAATGTTGATTATAGATCGAGAGGTACGGAGACCTTCGATTCAGGTTTCAATGATTTTTGTATGGATACATCGATAGGTACAGAGACCTTCGATTCAGATATCAATGATTTTTGTATGGATACATCGAGAGGTACGGAGACCTTCGATTCAGGTATCAATGATTTTTGTATGAATACATCGAGAGGTACGGAGACCTTCGATTCAGGTATCAATCCTAATAGCGATATCTGGGGCAAAGGACTCCGCGTAAATCCACAAATCGAGAGGTACGGAGACCAATGTCGTTTAGTTAAGAATTAAATGACACTGAAGGTGTCACAGCATACAGCCCAGGGTTGTAACCCTGGGTTTGAATTGGAATGAGAATTCCATTGGCGCGCGTTTTTGATTCAAAAACCGTGACAATGGTTTTAATTGTTTGATTATCAATGAATTATATTTCGTATAATATTTTTTGTCACCATTTTTGATTCAAAAATATCCAACCAAAGGTTGACAGGCGCCAAAAAGCTTTACCGTATTCTATCCACGGGCGATGCCCGTGGCTATTGTCTTTCGCACTTTCAGTGCTTAACTAAACGACATTGGGTACGTAGCCCTTTGCCTCAGTTGTCCTCCTAAAGCAGTCCTTTTATTTTTAGTTTATGGAGACAAATGCCACAAATAAACATTTTTTTGGATGATTACTGAATCGAAGGTCTCCGTACCTATCGATTTAATACGGCAGGGTCGAAATTTGGTCATGTTGACAAATATAAAAGGCCTGTTTTGATGAGAGAATCTTTGGATTCTATTACCACAACAAGCCTTTTATCCGATATTATAGAGATTTTTTAGTCTAACTATTCGATAATCCCGAACTGAGATTAATTTCTATTTCCTTTTAGTGACAGCGTTATTAGCTCATGAAGCCTATTGGCCTTGATCCAGATGTTGGTGTCCAAAAGTTATTTATGTTAGGGAGTACATAAGGCAAGTCAGATGGTGACGCTCCAAACCATAGAGCCAACTCTGCGTAATATTGATCCGTAGATGTCGTTGGAATAAGTCGACCTCCGCCTGCATCAAATTCACTATTTAATGCCAATTCTGGATAATCACCATATATACGCTGACCATTGACTGCTCCACCAACTGCAAATACATTTCCACCCCACGCGTGATCAGTACCAGAATTATTTGGCACCAGCTTTCTACCAAAATCAGACATGATAAATAAAGTGACGTTTTCAGATACACCTAACTCTTCCATTGCAGCTTGAAATGCGCCCACACCAGCATCAAGGCCACCGAGAAGACCATTATTAGTGCCGCCATGTGTATCCCATCCTCCATAACCAATGAAAAATGTCTGATTCCTAAACTGTAGTGAATCCCTGGCACCAATTGTCCTAGCAGTCATCCTTAAATTATTTCCAAAACTATTATTTGGGAAGGCTGTATTCAACTGAACTCCTGCAACAGCTGCATCAAATTGTAATGAACTATTTTTCGAACCTATAACTGTTTCCTGATACGCTTTTCTGAATATATTTTGCTGCTGAACATCTAACAGATTGTCAAGCGTTTCTCGTTTCAGGTTTTCATAAATACTATTTGATGTTATCCCATTGATCAATTCACTTCCATTACCTGTTGGTTTGATCGTATAGGTTTGCGTTTGATTACCTGTTTGAAATGTATTTGTCCCGCTAAGGGATACATTCATAGATAACGCTTGATTCGTATTATTGGTCGCTATGATATCTGCTAATCGACCAGCCCATCCGACACTTTGCGGATCATTTAGAGCTAGTGATGTTTGCCATCTTAATGTTTGGTGTGAATGGGAAAAAAGCCCTGTAGGACGATTAATTGCTCTGTTGTAGTTTTCTAAAGTCATCGGCTCAAACAAGACTCCACAATTAGCAACAAATGCTGCCTTACCACTATTAAATAATGATTGCAATTCTGGCATTCTCGGATTGAGGCCATATGTCTCACCTGAAGGTGTACCCAGAGCATTTATGGGTAGTAGATCAGATTGAGGAATCGCTAAGTCTAAACGTGTAGCTGCGTATTGATTATACCGATCAGTATCACTAGGAACTAACATATTGAAACTATCATTACCACCTCCCAAGTAGACGCAGACTAGTGCTTTGTAGTCATCCATTGTATCAGTAGTCCAGGATCGGTTTATAGATGCCAGGGCACCTGCGAGATTCATATTATTTATACCAGAAAGTAAAGTTGTGGCTCCTACGTGAGCGCAACCTAATCCTAGCTTACCTAAAAATGATCTTCTGTCGTGTGTATGGATATGCTTACTCATTTTCTTGATTTTATTTTTAATTAATATTATAACTGGATCATGTAATCGCTCGATGTCATAAGAAAATATATGGCATTCTGTACGGCATCTTCCGCCGTAAATCCGGATACATTTGCTTCCATATCATTAATTGCGTTTGTGATAACACTTCTTGTAAGATTCGATAATTGACCTCTGCATAGAATCAAATTTAGTCTGTTCAAAAGTCCAACGATGCCTTGGGAACTGTAGATACTGATCTCATCACTCAAATCTAATGAAGGCCTATCATTAGCATTAGCAGCTATCCAATGCCCTGGGCGAGTAAAATTATCAAAAGGATAATTTTTGAGCGAATTCTCTAATCTATTTATATATCGTATAGAGGTAACACTATTTAAAATTTCGAATTCTGGAGAGACGAGCCCTTCTGGAGCTATGAACCTGTCTTCAGCATAGAATGGACTAAAAAAGCTGAATACTGATGGTGGTCTTGCATGCTCCTGAAGTAAACCCCCATCTTGTTGATAAAACCGATTCGATGGAGTAGAGACATCAAAAGCTTTAAATAAATGAGTAAATCTTTCCACAGGTTGGATGAGTTTACCATTATGAGGATCATTAATATACCCACATTCTCTTGCTTCAGGATCCATAAATATGGCTTTAGTAAATGCGGCTAAATCACCTCGGACACCTTGCCCATTATCATTGAAGACTGACGCTACCCGTTTTATATATGCAGGAGAAGGATTAGACTTGACCGTATGCTGAATCATCAGTCTTGCCATGTATGGTCCTACATTTGGATGATTAAACAAGTAATCAAGCGCATCATCTATATCCTGAGCTCCAGTTTGTCCTGCTGGTATGACTTTATTTATAAACCGTTTTTCACCCTGAGAATGGTAGGCATCAAACATTTTAAGTGGTGCATTTCGACCTTGAAAAGCAAAACCGATTTGAAAATTATCATTGGGGTTGCCGCCTGAAGTCTCAGAAACATGTAAACCTGTGAAGACTTTTGCTAATTCAGCAATATCATCAATGTCATATGTCTCTATAGGAAGTCCATTGGCATCTAACCTAACTGAACCATCAAGGTTTAACTCATTCACACCTATAGAGAATAATTGCATTATCTCACGTGCGTAATTCTCATCTGGTAGCCTGCCAGTTGTTGGGTTCAATTTAGTATTTCTAAAATAAGTTAAGAACTCTGACATAGCGTGACTATAGGTTATATTATGTAGCATGTCTCTGAAATTGCCAAAAGCACCTTGGTATAAGATATCATAGTATTGTCCAAACGATATCGCATAATCAAGTCTCTCAATAAAGAATTCTGCAGGCATGACTTGAGACCAGGCAAAACCCATTCGTTGTCTCAGTGCATCTTCGTTTTTAAATGCCATTTCGTAGAAAGCAAACGTACTGAGCCAAGTTCTTGGCCTCTGATCGGTGAGGATAGGAGTTAGTTCATCAACAAATATAGATTCTACTAACTCTGCAAAGGATGCTGGAGCTATGGTCATCTGTTCATCAATCCATGCTTCTGCACCAATTGACTGCGCATATTGAATATCTTCATAAGAAGCTCCTAAAGTCGTTTGTGCTAAAAATCGAGAAGATTCTACCAAGTCCAATTCATCATTAGGCCCTGTAAGTACAAATGATTCATCCGCTCCAGTTTCAGAAGAGGAGGCAGTAATGGTCATACCTGATGTATGGCCTACTCCATAAAAGTCATTATACAAAGGGCCAGCAGTGTCTTGTACGAATGGTGGTTCTTCTACACTACAATCATCGATGTAGGCATGAAATATTGCGCCTTGTTGTACTTCGAAGCCCCCTGCGAGATTGATCTGATCACCAGCAGTATAGTCTATATCAAATCCAACAGGGACCTCACCATTGGTCTGTATTTGTATCGCAGCTTCTCTGTCTGCTCTAATGAGTGAGTTATCATCAACGATGATATTTATCGGACAGTCATTGTTGTAAATAGGACATTCGTCATTGACTCCATTGCCATTAACATCATCAAAAATTTCAATGTTTCTAAACCATGAAT
>CALLFA010000147.1 GCA_937997635.1 uncultured Saprospiraceae bacterium
ACATTTCATATCAACATCCCAAACAACATAGGACTCTGATTCAAATGTTGATAGTTGATATTAGCATCTTCCATTCGCTTTACCAAACCAGCAAAGTCATCTTTGTGTTGTATCTCAATACCTACTAAAGCAGGACCACTTTCTCTGTTGCTCTTCTTCGTATATTCAAAATGAGAGATGTCGTCATTGTCTCCTAGGAGATTTAAAAATTCTTTTAAAGCACCAGCACGTTGTGGGAATGTGATCAAGAAATAGTGTTTGGTCCCTTCAAATAATAACGAGCGTTCTTTAATTTCCTCCATTCTTGTAATGTCATTATTGCCACCACTTAAGACCACAACAACATTTTTACCTTTTATGTCTTCGGAGATGTCATCTAATGCTGCAATCACACTGGCACATGCTGGTTCTACAACAATGGCTTCTTCGTTGTACAGTTCTAAAATCTTCGTACACATCTTGCCTTCTGGCACAAGAATGATGTTGTCTACAATTTCTTGACAAATATCGAGTGTTATGTCTCCCACACTCTGAGTTGCAATACCATCAGCAAAGCCATCTATCTCATCGAGTATTTTTACCTCACCAGCGTCCATAGCTGCTTTTAATGAAGGGGCACCTAGAGCTTCAACTGCGATTATTTTCGTTTGCGGACTAATCGCTTTAACATAACTTCCGATTCCAGAAATCAAGCCACCTCCACCTACAGATACGACAATGTAATCGATTTGCTCATCCATAGCCTCTAAGATCTCGACACCTACAGTCCCTTGCCCAGCAATAATGTCTCGGTCGTTAAAGGCATGGATAAATGGAATACTTTTTTCTTGGGATACTGCCTTGGCTTTCACAGAAGATTCATCGTAGGTGTCACCAATTAAAATTACTTCTACAAATTCTCCGCCGAATTGCTTGACCTTTTTTATCTTTTGGTTTGGCGTTGTGCAAGGCATGTAGATCGTGCCTTTGACTTGCAACTTGTCACATGCCATGGCTACTCCTTGGGCGTGATTTCCTGCGCTGGCACAAACAATTCCATTTGCCAAGTCCTCCTTGGACATCAGTTTCATTTTGTTGTAAGCGCCGCGAATTTTAAAAGAACGGACAACCTGCATGTCCTCTCTTTTTAAGAAAATGCTGCAATCGTATTTCGAGGAGTAGTATTGATTCTTGAGTAGGGGAGTGGCGATGGCAACGCCTTTAAGGCGTTGCCTTGCTGCCATAATATCTTCTACTGGTATTAGAGCCACTATTTATTTTGTGGTCGTAAACCTCTGACTGTTCGACCAGCTCTCCACATTTCTGATTCTCTCAATTCTTCCAGTTCTTTTTCTAGTTTGACTCTGTAGTCTTCTTGGCTGTTGCTGTCGATAGACAATTGAGCTTCGTTACCTGTTTCCACACTATTGTATAATTCTTCAAAAACAGGGCGAGTCGCATCTCGGAATTTCTTCCACCAATCCAACGCACCTCTTTGCGCTGTTGTTGAACAATTGGCGTACATCCAGTCCATACCATTTTCAGCAATCAAGGGATACAATGATTCCGTTGCTTCTTCTACAGTCTCATTGAACGCTTCAGATGGTGTATGACCTTTACTTCTCAGTAAATCATATTGAGCTGCAAATAGACCTTGAATGGCTCCCATCAATGTACCTCTTTCTCCAGTCAAATCACTATAGACTTCTTTTTTAAACGTCGTCTCGAATAAATAACCAGAACCTATGCCGATGCCCAATGCAATCACTTTATCACGCGCATTTCCAGTAGCATCTTGGAAAATCGCAAAACTAGAATTTAAGCCTTTACCAGCTAAAAACAAACGTCTCAAACTAGTCCCACTACCTTTTGGTGCCGCTAAAATGACATCTATATCGGCTGGCGGTACAATACCAGTACGCTCTTTGTAAGTAATTCCAAAACCGTGCGAAAAGTACAATGACTTTCCTGCCGTTAAGTGAGGCTTTAATGTTGGCCACACTGCTATCTGTGCAGCATCGGACAACAAGTATTGGATGATGGTTCCTTTTTGAGCCGCCTCTTCAATAGAGAATAATGTCTCACCAGGAACCCAACCATCAGCGACTGCTTTGTCATAAGTCGGCGATGGGCTTCGTTGCCCAATGATTACATTAAAACCATTGTCACGTAAATTTAGTGCTTGACCAGGGCCTTGCACGCCATATCCGATGATCGCTATGGTTTCGTCTTTAAGCAATTCTCTTGCTTTGTCTAATGGGAATTCCTCTCTTGTTACCACATTTTCTTCAACACCCCCAAAATTTAATAATGCCATTGTTTAAGTATTTTGTTTTGTAACTATTTGGATTTATGTTAATTATTTTTTTCCTCTTTTGCTGCGTCTTCTAAAGATTTAAGGTAATTGTTTAATCGTTCCATTGGTTTGACAATCGCTACTCTTCCTGAACGAACAAATTCGTAAATGCCTATTTTCTTTAATTCTTTTAACAACGCTTCCGTTTCTTTTGCGTGACCAGTTTTTTCGATTACGATATAATCTGATTCTATAGACAGTATTCTTGCATTGTGGACACGAACCAATTTCTCTACATCATTCCCTTTATAAAAAACACTTGTCGGGATTTTATATAAGGCAATTTCTTGATGGACTATCTCACTATTTTTATAATAGAATGCTTTTAAAACATCTACTTGTTTGTCTATCTGTGCGACCAATAATCTGATGGCTTCCTCTGTCTCTTTAATGACTATGGTAAATCGATGAATATTTGGCATCGAAGATTTAGACACGGTGAGACTTTCTATATTCATATGTCGACGAGTGATGTTGGCGACAATTCGTGCCATCAACCCAGTAACGTCTTCTGAAAAAACGGTCAATGTAAATTCTGTCTTTCTCATAATTCTATTCTAGTACGATTTCATCTACTGCCTTTCCTGCGGCAATCATTGGGAATACATTTTCTTCTTTTTCACAACGGACATGCAACAGATAAGCACCTTTATGTTTCAACATTTTTTTCAAACCAGCTGTCACATCTTTAGCTTTATTTACTTGATGTCCTGCAACGCCAAAGCCTTCTGCTATTTTCAAAAAGTCTGGGTTTTGTAATTCCACTGAAGAGTATCGTTTATCAAAAAACAATTGTTGCCATTGGCGAACCATCCCTAAGTAGTTATTATCAAGCAGCACTATTTTGACAGCCACATCCCATTGTGTGCAAACACCTAATTCTTGCAAGGTCATTTGAAAACCACCATCTCCAACGAATAGAATAACCTCTTTGTCAGGCTTTCCCATTTTGGCTCCTATAGCTGCTGGCAGACCAAAGCCCATGGTGCCAGCACCACCAGAAGAAATCCATAAATCTCTTCCTAGGTAATCATAGTATCTAGCTGCAGCCATTTGATGTTGTCCGACATCTGTCACCACAATGGCATCTCCATTAGTCATCTCTGATAGTTCTTTGATGACGCGACCCATTTTTATCGGACCAGTTTTTAATCTCTTAAGATCTTTACTAATGACTTTCTTTTGTTCTTCCTTATCACAGTCTCTAAATCCCTTCAGCCATTTAGGATATGTTTTTTCTTCTACCAAATCCATCAAGCCAGTTAATGCTTCTTTTGCGTCACCGAGAATACCAACATCAACTTTGACATTTTTATTTATTTCTGAAGGATCGATTTCTATGTGGATTTTCTTTGCTTGCGTGGCGTATCGACTCAGATCACCAGTGACTCGATCGTCAAATCTCATTCCAATAGCAATCAATAAATCGCATTGGTTAGTCATCATGTTAGGTCCATAATTGCCGTGCATACCTAGCATACCAGTGTGTAATTCATGATCATCTGGTAAGGTAGATAAGCCATGAATCGTACAGCCTACAGGAATGCCAGTCTTCTCAACAAACTCTTTAAATACATCCTGAGCTTGTGCTATGTGGATGCCATGTCCAGCAAGGATGAATGGCTTTTTTGCCTGATTAATTAAAGTAGCAGCATCTTTTAAATCTGAGTTATTGATCCTTGGTTTTGGAATATAACTTCGGATTGATTCTGTCTTTTTATAAGAAAAATCAAACTCTTCCAATTGAGCATCTTTGGTAATGTCGATTAAGACAGGACCTGGTCTTCCAGAATTCGCAATGTAAAATGCTTTGGCAAAGATTTCTGGAATTTCTTCTGCTTTGGTAATTTGATAATTCCATTTGGTTATGGAATTTGTACAACCAATCACATCGGTTTCTTGAAACGCATCCGAACCCAATAATTTACTAAAGACTTGACCAGTAAAACAAACGATGGGTGTGGAATCCATTAATGCATCAGCCAAGCCTGTAAATAAATTTGTTGCTCCTGGACCTGATGTGGCCACTGCAACGCCTGTTTTACGCGTAGCTCTAGCGTAGCCTTGTGCCGCATGTATGGCACCTTGCTCATGGCGTGTCAATACGTGCTCAATTCGATCACTGTAATGATACAATGAATCATAAAAAGGCATGATTGCTCCGCCGGGATAGCCATAAATCAGATCCACATCTTCTGCTAATAGACATTCTAGTATTGCTACAGATCCTGTCATTCGACGTTTACGACCATTTTTATTATTCGGCTTTTTAGCTTTTACCGATTTCTTCTTTTTTTCCTTTACCGCCATAAGTATGTATTAATTATTGATCAGTAACACAGCCTTGGCTAGCCGTAGATACAGATCGTCTATATTTTTTCAGGATACCAGTTAAATTATCTTCTGGTTGCTTCCACTTTTGCCTTCTTATTGCAAGTTCTTCTTCTGTTAGATTAACATCAATTTTATTGTTCACAGCATCAATGGTGATGATGTCTCCATTTTCAACTAGTCCGAGATTTCCTCCATCAAATGCTTCAGGTGTGATGTGGCCGACGACAAATCCATGTGTACCACCAGAAAATCTTCCGTCAGTAATCAAGGCAACTTCTTTACCAAGACCGATACCCATAATCAGTGATGTTGGTTTTAACATTTCAGGCATGCCGGGTCCTCCTTTCGGTCCGCAGTATCGAATCACAACAACCTCTCCAGCAAATACTTGTTTGTCTTGAATTGCTGCATTCGCTTCTTTTTCAGAATCAAAGACTCTCGCTGGCCCACTGAAATACTCACCTTCTTTGCCAGTAATTTTTGATACGGCTCCATCTTCTGCAAGATTGCCATATAAGATTTGCAAATGACCAGTTGCTTTTACTGGTGCATTCATTGGCTTAATTATTTTTTGGCCTTCTTTTAATGGCGCAAAGTCTTCCGCATTTTGAGCAAGTGTTTTACCTGTTACAGTAAGTGTATCACCGTGCAACAAGCCTTCATTCAACATCATTTTTATGACTCCAGGAACACCGCCAACATGATGGAGGTCTTCCATCACGTATTGGCCACTAGGTTTTAAATCAGCCAAAAATGGCGTTTTGTCACCCAGCTCTTGAATGTCATTTAACGTCAACGGTACTTGTGCAGCTTTAGCCATGGCCAATAAATGCATGACACCATTTGTTGATCCACCAAGTACCGTAATTAACCGCACTGCATTTTCAAAAGCTTCACGAGTCAGTATATCTCGTGGCTTTATATCTTTTTCTAGCAAATGCTTTATCGCTTTTCCAATCTTTGTACACTCTGCTGTTTTTTCTGGACTGACTGCAGGATTCGAAGAATTGTAGGGCATACTCATACCCAACACTTCTATTGCTGATGCCATTGTGTTTGCAGTATACATACCTCCACAAGCACCAGCACCGGGGATTGCATTTCTAACTACCGCTTTAAATTCTTCTTGACTTATCGTGCCAGCATTTTTCTGACCAAGTGCTTCAAAAGCAGATACGATATCCAATTTTTTATCATTAAGACAACCGGGTTTGGTTGTGCCTCCATACACGACTAGCGAAGGTCGATTAACTCTTGCCAATCCCATAATGGCTCCTGGCATGTTTTTGTCACATCCAACAACGGCAACCAAGCCATCATACCATTGCGCAGAACTCACCGTCTCGATCGAGTCAGCTATGATGTCTCTTGACGGCAATGAAAATCTCATTCCATCTGTTCCCATAGAGATCCCATCACTTACACCTATGGTATGAAAGATCAAACCAATTAACTCCTCTTCTAATACGGATGTTTTTATTTCTTTGGCAAGACCATTTAAGTGCATGTTGCAAGGATTGCCTTCCCAACCTGTACTTACAATTCCCACTTGCGCTTTCTTCAAGTCATCCTCACTCAAGCCAATGGCATGCAACATCGCCTGTGCAGCTGGTTGCGTTTCGTCTTGTGTGATTGTCTTGCTGTATTTATTTAAACTCATATGTTTATAAACTAAAAAAGCCATCCTAAACAGAATGGCTTTCTATATACGGTATGTATCCATTCTATTCAGTGAAGCTTCTTCACAATTACTCTACTGATGACATGGACTACAATAATCATTCTAATTATTTTATGTTGCCGAAAGTTGGCATTAATAATCCAATATTCAAAGTATTTATGTCAAATTAGTGTATTCCTAGTAGTACTTATTAAATAATACTAGAACTTCCTTCCTTTAGTCCTTTGGTATTGATGCCTTCTTCTTCAGCTACCAAAGCTTGAATGACATCTCCCAGTTGAGAGCATGTATAATCCACATCTGGATTGCAATCCTCTGTTAATATGCTTTTTGCCATGCAATATTCAACGGCTTGCTGTATTGATTTGGCCTCCTCATTCATATCAAAATGTTCCAACAACATCGATACAGATAATATAGAAGCGATAGGGTTTGCTATATCTTTGCCTGCTGCTTCAGGATATGAACCATGTACGGGCTCGAATAAGCAATGTGTATCACCAATAGATGCAGAAGGCAACAAACCCAGAGAACCTGCAATAACAGAACCTTCATCCGAAATAATGTCACCAAACATGTTTGACGTCAAAATCACATCAAAACGTAGGGGGTTAGTGATGAGCTGCATTGCTGCGTGGTCAATATACAATGCATCAAATCTTACATCACTGTATGTTTCTTTGTGTAACTGTTGTACAGTCTCTCTCCAAAGTCTCGACGATTCTAATACGTTAGCTTTGTCAACAAGACATACATAGTTTTTGCGTTTACGCGCTTCTTCGAATGCTAGTTTGGCTATTCTCTCTATTTCATGATTGTAGTAGCTGCAAATGTCATAGGCGAATTTACCTTCTTCTTTGCGACCGTGTTGGCCAAAATAAATGCCTCCTGTTAATTCTCGAAAAATGGTAAAATCAACATTTTTGATCAAGTTATCTTTTAAAGGACTGAGCCCAAGTAATCTGTCGTATGCTTTGACAGGTCTTATGTTTGTATAAATGTCAAGCGATTTTCTTAATGCCAGAAGTCCTTGTTCAGGCCTTACCGATAAGGTAGGATCTTCGAATCGATGATCGCCAATCGAGCCAAGTAAAACGGCATCAGCGGTCATACAGTTCTCCAATGTATCTGGGGGCAAAGGTTCTCCAGTTTGGTCGATTGCAGCCGCTCCTACTAATGATTTTCTATATATGAAGTTGTGTCCATATTTATCACTGACTCCATCCAGTACTTTTATGGCTTGTTCGATGACCTCTGGACCAATCCCATCTCCTGGTAATACTGCTATTGTCAATTCTTTAGACATGCGATTGGAATATCATCTTTGTATTATGCAACTGCAGCTAATGTGGTTTTCAACAAATTTCCAAGTTCATCAATGGAAACTTGCTTCATTTTGTCTGCCAATACGATGAATTCTTTATAGACAATATCCAATTCATCTTTAGATAAATTATAACCGATTTCTTTTGCTTTGTAAGCAACAGCTGCTCTTCCGCTTCTTGCTGTTAACACGATTTCAGATTGTGTCAAACCAACTTCAAGTGGGTCTATGATTTCATAATTCTCTCTAAACTTTATGATACCATCTTGGTGAATTCCAGAAGAGTGGGCAAAGGCATTTTCTCCAACGATTGCTTTATTCGGTTGCACGACCATACACATACTATCACTGATCAATTTACTTGTAGAGGTAAGCAATTTCGAATTTATATCTGTGTAATACTGACCCTCAAAACGTTGTTTGATGATCATAGCCACTTCTTCAAGGGAGGTATTTCCAGCACGCTCTCCAATTCCATTCATCGTACATTCAATCTGTGTAATCCCATTCGTCATACCCGAAATGGAATTAGCAGTTGCCATTCCTAAGTCATTATGACAATGAGCAGAGATCGTTACATTCTCAATACCCTTTACATTCTCCACTAGATATTTAATCTTATCCGCGTATTCTTGAGGTAAGCAATAGCCAGTTGTATCTGGAATATTGACTACAGTCGCACCTGCATCAATGACAGCTTGAATGACTTGAGTTAAATAGACATTGTCTGTTCTTCCAGCATCCTCTGCATAGAACTCTACGTCCTCGACAAAGCTTTTGGCGTACTTGACTGCACCAACGGCTTTCTCGATTATTTTTTCCTGAGTTGTGCGTAATTTGTGTTCGATATGGATCGGTGATGTTCCTATGCCAGTGTGTATTCTTGGTCGTGCCGCATATTGAAGAGCTTCAGCAGCGACCTTGATGTCTTCTTTCACAGCACGCGACAAACCACAAATGATGGGTTTTCTTATCTCTTTAGAAATGTCTTCAACAGCTTTGAAATCACCTGGACTAGAGACTGGAAATCCGGCTTCTAACACATCAACACCGAGTTCTTCTAACTTACGTGCACAGATCATTTTCTGTGTATGATTGAGCTTGCAACCAGGCACTTGCTCACCATCTCTTAATGTTGTATCGAATATGTGTATTTTCTTTCCGGCCACTGTTAAATCGTATTTAATTATGAATCTTGTATAAATGTATTTGATTCTTTTGCATTTGATGAATTAAATTGTGAAAAGCACTACAACAGATAAGTGCACCTATGTGTGTTTAAATAATTGATATTCAGTGTTATAAGCGCAATTTATATACGGTAAATACATTGATTTTTGACTAGAATTATTCGCTAAAAAGTAATATACTTGCTTTATGCCTAAGCAATCAACAGAGCATTTAGTCCAATTGGTGTGTCGTCTGACCAAAGGTGAGAAGCGATTCTTTAAAATGTATGTGACCAAAAATCAAACTGGTGATGATTTATTATTTCTTAAAATCTTCGAATTCATAGACAAACATAAACACTTAGATGAGGGTAAATTAGTCAAGAAAAATCCGCGCATAAAGAGGACGCAATTGTCCAATTTGAAAGCTCATTTGTATAAAAAAATCCTAGCTAGTCTGCGACAACAGCATCGGCATCATTATTTGGATATGTCATTAAGAGAGAGTCTTGATCATGCAAAAATGCTGTATGCTAAAGGCATGTACAAGGCGAGCCTTTCGATTTTGGATAAGGCCAAAAAATCAGCTATAGAAAATAACCTCTATACAGATGCGCTTACCATTATAGATTTTGAAAAACACATCGAGTCTCAGCACATCACAGGCAGTATGTATCCGAAGGCGCAACAGATTACTGCTGAAACGAACAACATTTTGCAAAGGATTAATCTGCGTACAAGATTATCAAATATGTCATTGTCTCTTTATGGACTGTACTTAGAAAAAGGTCATGTAAAGGATGAAGCTGACTCTGAGTTTATTTTCAATTATTTCAATGAAAGGCTTCCGAAGTATGAAGTAGAGAAGATGGACTTTTACGAACGCATGTATTTGTATCAATCTTATGTGTGGTTGTATTACATGTGTCAGGATTTTGTGAAATTTTATTTATATGCCCAACGGTGGGTAGACTTGTATGATGAATTTCCAGAGATGGTAGAGAAAGAGACGCCACTTTACTTGAAAGGACTGCACAATGTCTTGACAGCTTATTTCATGGCTCAACGCCTCGATAAATTTGAACCGGTATTCCGATTGATGCAATCATTGAGCAATGATGACCGTATTCAGTTTACAAAGAATGAAGAGTATTTATACAATTTATTTGTGCATATACATAGGATCAATCATATATTCCTTACGGCAGAATATGAATCCGGCGTGCAACGCATGGAAGGTCTTTCTACCAATATAGAAGAAAATACCTACGAATGGGATCTCAATAGAATCATGAATTTTAATTATAAAATTGGATGCGTGTATTTTGGAGCAGGAGACGTTGATAACACCATTAGTTTTTTGAATAAAATCACCAATCAAGTCATCCCTAATTTTAGAGAAGATATCCAATGCTATGCACGTATATTGAATCTCATCGCCCACTTCGAACTGGGAAATGATTTATTGGTGAGTTATCAAATTAAATCCACTTATCGATTTTTATTAAAGGCAAAAGAAAACTCGAAAGTACTGGATGAGATTTTCGCCTTCTTACGCAAAACGCCACGCATGTTAGAATCGGAATTAAAATCAGAATTCGAAGCATTAAAAGTAAAATTGGAAGAAATAGAAAAGGAGAAATACGAACGCAGACCGTTTTTGTATTTGGACATTATTTCGTGGTTGGACAGCAAGATTCATAATCGGTCGATGGCGGAGAGTATACGATTGCGAAAGGGAATAAGTGAGTCGGATAGGTTGGAGTTGGTGGCGTTGTAATATAGTCTCGCGACATAAGTGAAAAACCTAAATCTTCAATTGAAATATTATCTTTGTGTATGCCAAAATTTGATTCAAAAAGGTACAAAAAAGACATAAAGAAAGCTGTTCAGCACTTTTGGGATACTAGGCAAAAGCAAAGTATAAGTAGGAAGAAAAAAGATCAAGGTACAAGAAGTTCAGTTACAGCTGGAAAACAGCTAGATGGATTTGTAAATCTGATGGTAAAGGTAGCGTTGGATTTAGGTATTTCTAAAGAATTCATTCATACTAAGAGATGTACTTTGCCCGGCTATTTCAGGCCTTCTAAAAACTGGGATTTACTTATCATAAATAGGAGAAAACAATTAATTGCAGCCATAGAATTTAAATCTCAAGTAGGTTCATTTGGAAATAATTTTAACAATAGAACAGAAGAAGTAATTGGGAGTGCAGTTGATTTGTGGACTGCTTATCGAGAAAAAGGATTCCCACAGAGTACTCCTCCATGGATAGGTTATTTAATCCTTGTAGAAAAAAACTTCGAATCAACTAAGCAAGTAGGCGTTAAAGAACAGCTCTATAAGGTTCGAATGGAGTTTAACAATACAAGTTATCTTGATAGGTATGTACTTGTTTGCCAGAAATTGATGCTAGAAAAGCACTATAATGCAGCATCTTTAATCTGGTCTGATTCGAGTAAAAATTATGGATATATCGATAATGATTTATCAGTAGAATCATTCATGGATTCCTATGCCGGGTTTTTAATTGGAAAACTAAAAGGATTCAAATGATTCATGGTGAAAGATCTAATGGAAAGGCTCATGGAGTGGTTAATACTAAACTAGAAGTAGTATCAAAAATGTTAGACTTGATAAACTACAAGTCTGATATAAATTTATCAAATATTAAAGTTCTTGAACCTTCAGCAGGATCTGGAGCATTCGCATTGGAAATATTAAAACGACTTTTTGAATCATCTAAAAGGTTTAGGTTTAATTTCCAAGACTCTCTACTCAATATTCACTTTTGCGAACTTGATCAAAATATTGCAGAAGAATTAAGATCTAATATCGTCAACTTGCTCAAAGAATTAAATCCAAATTCAAGTTTTAAAAATCTCCATATATATGATTTTTTAAGGTTGGAGATAAATGAAAAATTCGACTTAATAGTTGGGAATCCTCCATATGTAAGGAGTGAAAATATACCACAAGCCTCGAAGGAAATATATCAAACTATGTTTAAAACATTTACACATAGAAGCGATTTGTATATTCCTTTTTATGAAAAAGCACTTAATTTATTGAACGACAATGGATCTCTTTCTTACGTTTGCTCAAATAGATGGCTTAAAAATCAATATGGTGAAAATTTAAGAAAACTTATCTCGAATCGATATCAAGTTAAATCGATTATTGACTTAGAAAACGCAAAAATATTTGAAGAAGATGTATTGGGTTATCCAGCAATTACCACTATTGTCAAATCAGCAAAAAGGTTACATTCAAAATATTCAGAAGTTTTTGATCTTGACACATTCTTAGAATTTGAACAAAACGACTCAAATTCAGTAAAATTGAACTTGAATTCTCATAATTGGTTTGCTTATTCTTATAATGGGGAATCTTATGAAAGATTCATTTCAAAAATAGAAGATCAGAATTTTAAAGTTGGAATAGGAGTAGCCACTGGAAGAGATTCAATCTTCATAAGCTCATCATTTATTGGTAAAATTGAAGACGAACTTCTAATCCCAATTATTACATCTAAAGGAATTAAAACTTCTACAATTCAATGGAGTGGAAACTTTATTATTAACCCGTTCAAAATAAATGGGGATTTAATAAATTTAGATGAATTCCCGCTTGCAAAAAAATACTTCTTGCGAAATAGAAAAGAACTTTCAAAAAGACATGTTGCTAAAAAAGATCTGAGTAAATACTACAAAACAATCGATAAAATTCACAAAAATTTGGTTTCTCAGCCGAAAATATTATTGCCTGATATTTCGAGTAATAGATTTATACATGTCGATGAAGGAAATTATTATCCTCATCATAATCTTTATTATATAACAGGTGGAACATATGAACAATTACGACTTTTAGCTTCTATTCTAATGTCTGATTTTGTTTATGAACAACTCCTACGCATAGGAAATAAAATGAAAGGCGGCTATCCGAGATGGCAATCTCAAAATATTAGAAAATTGAGAATACCACTTTTGAACGCAATACCAGACAGTGTTAAATGTTCTCTTTTGGAAGCATACGATAAAAATGATCTTAATAAAATAAATTCAATTATTACTATTGAGGCTATAGAAGCTTTCGAAATTAAAGAAGGACAGGGTGTTTTGTTTGACAGTCAAGCTAATTATAATATTTGAATTAAGACCCCGTGACAATCTAAAACCACCTATATCTTACTTTCAAATTCTTCTTAAATTTACACCATGAACCTCCACCTCCTCTCCAACCAACTCGGCATTAACCAGCGCATCGTCCAAAGCGTCATCACACTGCTCGAAGATGGAGCTACAGTACCTTTCATTGCCCGCTATAGAAAAGAAGTCACTAACTCACTTGATGAAGTTCAGATTGAAGCTATTGAAACTGGCCGCAAACAACAGCTAGTATTAATAAAAAGAAAAGAAACAATCCTAA
Organism: uncultured Saprospiraceae bacterium; assembly: GCA_937997635.1. Taxonomy (GTDB): domain Bacteria; phylum Bacteroidota; class Bacteroidia; order Chitinophagales; family Saprospiraceae; genus CALFUK01. Next base: position 13,275 of record CALLFA010000147.1, read on the forward strand.
AAGCTATTCAGGAACAAGGAAAGTTGGACGATAAATTAAAAACCCTGATTGGTGGTTGCTGGGATATAAATCAATTGGAAGATATTTACTTGCCATTCAAAAAGAGTAGAAAAACAAGAGCGGATAAGGCAAAAGAGCAAGGATTGGAAGGATTGGCTAAAGTAATCTCTGCTCAACGAAATCCAAATGTAAAATCGGCTGCTAAGCCATTTGTGAAAGGATCTGTGAAATCAGTGGACGATGCGTTGCAGGGTGCTCGAGACATCATTGCAGAATGGGTCAGTGAGAACCCAAAGAGTCGACAAATGATCCGAGAAATGTTTACGAAACATGCTCAATTAAATAGTAAAGTGGTGGCCAATAAAAAAGAAGATGCCCAAGTGTATCGTGATTATTTTGCTTACTCTGAAAAGTTGAGTAAATGTCCATCACATCGATTACTTGCTGTATGGAGAGGTGAGGAAGAAGGTTTCTTACGTGTATCCATTGATGTAGATAAGGAACGAGCCTTTGAACGATTAGCGAGATACTACATTAAATCTTCTGGTGCTGCTGCTGATCAATTAGAATTAGCCATCAAGGACTCATTGAAACGGTTGATTTTTCCTTCTCTTGCCAATGAGGTAAAAAAAGAAGCCAAAGCAAAAGCTGACAAAGAAGCAATCAAGGTATTTGCATCTAATGTCAGACAACTGCTGTTGGCACCACCGATTGGAGAGGTAGCCGTCTTAGCATTAGATCCTGGATTTCGCACAGGCTGCAAAGTTGCGGTGATTGATGCAAATGGAGAATTATTATTCGATACGGCGATATATCCACATCCGCCTCAAAAACAAGTGGCAAAAGCTACTGATGAGATCAAACACCTTATACGTAAGTATGCTGTTAAACATATAGCCATTGGGAATGGCACGGCAGGTAGAGAGAGCTATGACTTCATCAAATCTTTAGGCCTTGACCTTGAAGTCCATTTGGTTAATGAAAATGGTGCGTCCATTTACTCTGCTTCAAAAATTGCGAGAGACGAATTTCCCGATAAGGACATCACTGTCAGAGGTGCTGTCTCTATAGGTCGTCGACTAAAAGACCCGTTGGCAGAATTGGTGAAAATTGATCCTAAATCTATTGGGGTAGGGCAGTACCAACACGATGTAAATCAAGTATTGTTGAAAGAAGAGTTGGAGAAAGTGGTGTCCTCTTGTGTGAATGCTGTTGGCATTAATCTCAATACGGCATCACCTCACGTATTACAGTTTGTTTCGGGCCTTGGTCCAAAGCTAGCAGAGAACATTGTCAATTACCGGAAAGACATCGGTCGATTTGAATCAAGAGTCCAACTAAAAAAAGTACCAAGGATGGGAGCTAAAGCCTTCGAGCAAGCTGCTGGATTTTTGCGGGTCCGAGATGGCAAAAATGTATTGGACAATACGGGTATCCATCCAGAGCGATATGCTGTCGTCAAACAGTTATTGAAAAAAGAAAATATAACTATTGAGAAGGCAAAATCATATAAACCTGATTTAAAACAATATGTCAGTGAGGCTGTCGGGTTACCCACATTACAGGACATATGGAAAGAATTACAAAAACCTGGTCTCGATCCAAGAGGCGAAGCGGTAGCCACAGAATTTTCTGCTGACATCAGATCAATGACTGATTTGTCAGAGGGTATGGTCTTATCCGCTGTGGTAACTAATTTAACCAAATTTGGAGCTTTTGTCGATCTTGGAATCAAGGAAGCTGCTCTGCTGCATATTTCTGAAATAGTGGACAAATACATTTCCGACCCGTCAGAAGTCCTCCATTTGAATCAACAGATTGAAGTGAAAGTCCTCAGTATAGACGTAGATAGAAAGCGTGTGGGAGTCAGTATGAAAGCCGTTGATCGCTAAGTGACTGCTTGCCTTAATAAAGTCAAACTCACTGTATTCCATGAATTTACTATTTCATGGTTTTCTGGGAGTAATGATAGCTGATCTTTATTCAATTTTGAACTGTTTAATTCATCTAAAAAATGTTCAAAATGAAACCTTTTGTAATTATTCTCCTAACATTAATGACTAGTATCAGTCACTCACAGATAAATGAAGTTTTAATCGAATCTACGGGAATGACACTCCCGAGAATGAACACGTCTCAACGCAACGCACTCACGCCCATACAAGGTCAATGCATTTACAACACACAATCAAAGTCTTTGGAGTGTTTCGATGGAATAAATTGGTCGACATCAAATAGTAGTAGTGGCACAGTTTCTAGCATTGCGGATAATGATGGAGATACCTCAATCGACCTTGAAAAAACGCCGGATGATGATGTTATCAGCTTCACATCAAAAGGAGTTGAAGTGATGACACATGACGGACAGACCTTGCATATGACTAATAACGGACAGTCTGTTTTTGTGGGGGAAAATGCAGGAGCTGTAGATGATTTAACTAACAATAGAAACACCTTTGTTGGATCACTAGCTGGCCAAACGAATACTACAGGAACACAAAATGTTGCCGTCGGTCACCAAGCATTAAAGGACAATGTGGTTGGTTCTAACAATATTGCCATAGGTCAACAAGCATTACAAAAGAATAATAATTCGAATAATGTGGCAATTGGATTTAATGCTGCACGTGATAATTCGAATGGAAATAAAAATGTTGCTGTTGGAGGATTTAGCGGCTTCATTAATCAAACTGGTATTGAAAATACATTTATTGGCTACGAGGCAGGTCGAAATACATCTACAAGTACATCAGGCAGTGTGATGATCGGGCATCAAGCAGGGATGAATGAGACCAACAACAATCGTCTTTACATAGCCAATGACAACACAGCTACGCCTTTAATCTATGGCGAATTTGACAATCAAAAAGTTGTCACCAATGGGGATCATGAGATTATGGGAGAAGCTAAAATCTCAACTATGGATCCTGCTACACCAACTGCACAGCCAGTCGCACGAGAAGCAGATGGGACACTTTCAGTCATCTCGACAAACGCTACACCTACCTATGCTGTTGGAGACTTTGCCCAGGGCGGAGTGGTTTTCTGGGTAAGTAGCAGCGGGAAGCACGGTAAAGTAGCAAGTATATTTAATTTCAATGAAGCAAGATGGAGCAACATAGGCACAGATTTCGTCGGCGAAATAGCCCGAAATAGAAAAAACGGCGCTGGGAATACTGTTGGCATTATGATGCAACCGGGTCACACCGAATCCGCAGCAAGGATGTGTGCTGATTTTGCGTATGCAGGCTATGATGATTGGTATTTACCGACAAGAGACGAAATGCACTTAATTCGCGTCAATCAATCCACTATCAATTCAGTATCTAACGCTCATGGAGGTCAATCCATACGTACGGATGTCAATTATTGGTCATCTGAAGAAACGGATAACAATCCTGGCCAAGCCTGGACAATTGATATGAATGCTACAGGTAATAGTAGTTTCAGTGGTACTAAAACCATTAGGTTCTATATTACAAGAGCTATTCGTTCATTTTAGTATGGTATCAAATTTTGTGACATACTTGGTATCATTCCACAAAAAACACTACATTTGCAGCCCGTTAAAAAGTAGCGGTAATTTTTTGATGGTTGAATCAATATAAAATCAATCGTCTGGCAGTATTGCCATCCATAAAAAATACAGATTAATGAAGCAATATGAAGTAACATTCATAGTTGATCCTGTTTTATCAAATGAAGAAATAGAATCAACATCTAAGTCTTACCAAGATTTAGTCACAAATGAAGGCTGTTCGATCGTCCATGTGGATCGTATTGGACTTAAACAACTTGCCTATCCAATCAACAAAAGATCAAGCGGAGTTTACTATTGTGTAGAATTCAATGGTGAATCTGGTGCTATCGTACCCAAAATGGAACTGGCGTTAAGAAGAGATGAGCGAATCATGAGATTCTTAACTGTTAATTTGGACAAGTACGGCATCAAGTATAACGAAGACAGACGTGCTGGTAAGATAGGTACTGTAAAGAAGGAGAAGAAAGAAGAGAAGAAAGAAACATACAAGAAACCGTATAAGAAAAGAGGGGCAGTAACCGCAAATGCAGAAGCTAAACCAGCTGCTGCTGCTCAGCCAGTTGAGGAAGCAAAACCAGCAGCACCAGCTGCAGCTCCAGCAATTGCTGCTGCCGCAACACCGGCTGTTACTCCTACTCCAGCTAAATCAGAAGAAGAATAAAATTGCTCAAATATAAATAAATAGATTATGGCATCAAGAGATGATATAAAATTTTTAAGCAATCCTAGTATAGGCACAAACCAAAAAAAATATTGCCGTTTCAAGAAATACAAAATCAGACACATCGATTATAGAGATGCTGATTTCTTAGAGCAATTTGTCAATAGTCAAGGTAAGATCTTACCAAGACGTATCACAGGAAATTCATTGAAGTACCAAAAGAAAGTTGCAGTAGCAATCAAACGCGCAAGACACCTTGCATTGATGCCGTATGTAACTGACTTATTAAAATAAATAGCCATGGACGTAATTTTATTAAAGGACTTAGATAAGGTTGGTTACAAACACGACATTGTAAAAGTCAAAAATGGCTTCGGTAGAAACTACCTTATTCCTAAGAAGCTAGCTGTTATCGCGAATGCGATCAACATGAAAAAGCTAGATAAAATCAAGGAGGAATATCAAGCGAAAGAAGCCGCTAAGTTGGGTGAATACCAAGATCTTGCAAAGCAATTGGATGGTAAGACACTTAAACTTGGAGTAAAAGCTGGTACTTCAGGTAAAATATTTGGTAGCGTTACAAATGTTCAAATCATGAACGCTATCAAAGAGCAATTTGATATGGATATCGAAAGACGCAAAATTGTCTTAAACGAATCCATCAAAGAGATTGGTAGCTATGTTGCCAATTTAGAATTGCACCCAGAAGTTACAGTTGAACTTCCTTTCGAATTGATCCAGGAATAGACGAATTTTCCCATTTCATCGTTTTTTAGCAGTATGAAGGGTTCAACTGTGTTGTCATGCTGTCTCGTTCTGTATTGTTGTTTTGTATGTAATATACCTACACAGGCACAAGTCTATTTACAAGTAGAGAAATTCAATTCTCCGCAAACAATCAAACTGATAGTAGGGAGTCCTTTAGAATTCAGAATTCATGCTTATCCTAAGACCTGGAGAAAAGGCACAATCGACTATATACTGTACGATGAACAAACAATCGCTGTTGATGGTGATATTTTCCATGTAGATGAATTAAAGGATATCCGCTTTGATAGACCTTGGGCCAAACAAATAGGAGCATCATTAATAACCTTTTCAGGAGTTTGGTTTACTTATGGACTTCTTATAACCGCATTTGATGACAACTTTGAATTTGGTGTGGATACTGTAGTTGTAGGAGCAGGCAGCTTTGTCATCGGATACATTCTGAGGAAGTTTTTCGGTAAGAAGAAATTCAAATTGGGAAAGAACTCTAGATTGCGAGTTGTTGATTTGCGATTTTGATTTGCGATTTTAGAGTAGTTATACCAAAAGGAGAATGGTTTGCCTGATTTATTGCGTAGAAGTTTAGTCTGTTGTGAAGACGAAACATGCAGTGAATGCAGGTATTCGCGAGTATGTTCAACGATGAAGACAGATAAAAGATCAAGTAAGAAACGGTCAAACTATCTTCATTTTGGTATAAGTATTATATTTATCAGAACACATTAACTCCATGAGTAACGTCAGTACATCAATTTATATACTCAAGTGCGCTGGGTATATATGTTCATTGTTGTTCCTTTTTATGTTTTTGAGCGCATGCAACGGACAAGATAATTCGGAACAAGAACGGGCAACAATAAAAAAAGTAGAGTCAAAAAGTGGGACGTTTACTTTTCCTTATCAGGCACCCACACACCAAATAGCGGATTATGTGCGAAATATTCATCAAGATAAAAATGGCAATTTCTGGTTTGGTACGAATGGTTATGGTGTCGCACATTTTGACGGAAGTAGTGTCACGTATTATTCTATTAATGAAGGATTTGAAGGTCAACAGGTGACAGGTATCGTAGAAGATCTTAATAAACATTTATGGTTCTCGACAGATAAAGGTGTTGTGAAATACGATTGGTCAACGAATGCTCAAGGAGAAAAACAGTTTACTAATTACACAGATAAAAAATATTTTGGTGGGCAGCGATTTTGGAGTATTTATGCTGATAGCAACGGAGACATATGGGGAGGATCAGTATCCGCCATACATAAATTTGATGGCGTCAATTGGACTATATTTAAGTTGCCATATCCAAAAGAAGTGAGAAGTGATTTCCTTTCGAAAAGAACGACATGGTCTATTTCAGAAGACAAGGCAGGTAATTATTGGTTTAGTACAAATGGCTATGGCGTATTTAAATATGATGGACAATCATTCACTCAATTCTCAAAAGAAGATGGCCTGACTGATAATGATGTGGATGTGATTATCGAAGCCAGAAATGGCGACATGTGGATTGGTACACGATTTGGCGGTGTCAGCCGATACGATGGTCAATCATTTACTAATTACACATCTGAAGACAGTATTGGTAATAACGAAGTCTGTGTGATTTTTGAAGATTCTAAAGGAGATATTTGGTTTAGCTCAGAAGGTTTTGGCGTCTATCGTTATGACGGCGAACGCTTTTCAAATTATGGAGAAAAGGAAGGTCTCGGCGTTCGTGCAGTACAAACAATTTATGAAGATCGAGAAGGGCGACTTTGGGCTGGTGGCGGCGGAGGACTTTATCGCTTTGAGGATGGAGGTTTTGTGAATGTGACGAATAATGGGCCTTGGGAATAATGTTGAACCTGCCTGCCGACAGGCAGGTTCAACATTATTAACTTGCTTCGCAAGTTAATTAGCCATGTCTGTCAAAAACTTAATCTTGACCAATTGGATTTCTTCCATCGAGATGTCATCTTCTTTTAATTCCGCGAAAGCGTCGTCAATAGAGTCACTGTCTGCGTCTGTAAAGTAATCAACTATATCATCGACTACTAATTCATCAATATTTTCGTCTAAATAGTAATTGATGTCCAACTTGGTACCCGATGACACAATATTGGTCATTTCGTCCAAGAGCTCAGCCATGTCAATTTTAGCAGAATCAGCTATATCTTCTAGAGGTAATTTCCTATCTATTCCTTGAATGATGCTAACTTTATTTTTCGATTTGTTGGCTACTTGTCGAACCAATACATCTGTAGGTCTTTCAATGTCATTTTCTTCTACGTAGGATTTAATTAATCCTATGAAAGGCTTACCATATCTTTTTGCTTTACCGTTACTCACACCAGAAATGGATACCATATCTTCATTAGATATCGGGTAATATGTAGCCATATCCATGAGTGATGGCTCTGAAAAGATGATCCAGGGTTTTATATCTTGTCTA
>CALLFA010000148.1 GCA_937997635.1 uncultured Saprospiraceae bacterium
TCCTGCACCGTCTTCAAACCCCATGCAGAATCTGCTAAATAAACCAATTTCCCATCCTTGTCTATAGCTAGATCTTTTTTCCGTCTAGTGTAAAACGATTTTAATTCGGCAGGGTCAGCTGATTCTACCCAGCAGGCTTTGTGTAATCTTACTGGCTCATAGGTGCAAGAGGCACCATACTCATGTTTCAGCCTGTACTGGATGACTTCAAATTGAAGTGCACCTACAGTCCCAATTATTTTACGACCGTTGTCTTCTTTAGTAAATAATTGAGCCACGCCTTCATCCATCAATTGCTCTATGCCTTTTGCTAATTGCTTTGACTTCATCGGGTCAGCATTGTTTACATACCGGAATTGTTCTGGTGAAAATGATGGTATCCCTTTAAATTGTAGATCTTCTCCTTCCGTCAATGTATCTCCTATTTTGAAATTGCCAGAATCGTACAAACCGACAATATCGCCAGGATAAGCAACATCGATGACTTCTTTTTTTGCTGCCATAAACGATGTCGGATTCGAAAATTTCAGTTTCCGATCGAGGCGGATGTGTTTGTAATTGGTATTCCGTTCGAAGGTGCCAGAGCATATACGGAGAAAGGCGATCCTGTCCCTATGCTTAGGGTCAATATTCGCGTGTATTTTGAATACAAAGCCAGTAAAGTCTTTGTCTGTTGGTTCAATGATTCGGTTTTCCGTTTCTCTTGGTAGTGGTGATGGGGCTATTTCTACAAAACAATCCAATAGCTCCTTGACGCCAAAATTATTGATGGCAGAACCAAAAAAGACTGGCGACATCATACCTTCTAAATAGTATTCTTTATCAAATTCAGGATACACCTCTTTGAGCATCGTTGTCTCTTCTCTTAACTCAGCAGCTGCTCGCTCTCCGACTTTCTCATCCAACAATGGATCATCGAGTGATTCTATACTGGTTAGATCATCTGACGTTTGACCTGCATGCGGATTAAACAAATTCAAGTGCTTCTCATATAAATTGTAGACGCCTTGAAACCGCTGCCCCATACCAATAGGCCAACTGAGTGGACACACATTTAGTCCCAATTTTTGCTCGATTTCATCCAAGAGATCAATGCCGTCCAAACCTTCTCGGTCCAATTTATTGATGAAGACAATCATCGGCGTTTTCCTCATCTTGCAGACTTCCACAAGCTTTTCGGTCTGCTCCTCTACGCCTTTTGCAACATCGATCACGACGATCACACTATCCACTGCCGTTAAGGTCCTGAAGGTATCTTCGGCAAAGTCTTTGTGTCCTGGTGTATCTAGAATGTTGACTTTTCGTTTGCGATAATCAAAGGCCATAACAGAGGTGGCCACAGAGATACCTCTCTGCTTTTCAATCTCCATAAAATCTGAAGTCGCATGACGTTTGATTTTATTTGACTTGACAGCACCAGCTATCTGTATGGCGCCACCAAAAAGCAGTAACTTTTCTGTCAACGTCGTCTTACCTGCATCAGGGTGCGATACGATTCCGAATGTACGTCGTCTTTCTATCTCTTCTTTGAATCCCATAAAAGGCTGCAAAGGTAACAGTTACTTGGCTTTTTTTCACTCTATACGATTTCTTCTTGTTTTAAGCTTTATCTTATGGTGTAAACACTATTCACTATTTATCAGAATAAAGGAGCAAATTCCTTACTTTTGATTGTTGATTCGTATCCTGATGACAGATCAACCCCTAATACTAAAGATGTGAGATATGGTAGAAATAGGCAGTATTATTATACTTGGAATATTGGCTCAGTGGATTGCTTGGAGGCTTAAAATTCCAGCGATCTTACCTTTAATCCTTATAGGATTGATCGTAGGTCCATTTTCAATATACTACACACATGGTGCAAAGCTAATCGAACCAACATGGAACGAAGGCGCTCATCATGGGTTATTTCCAGGCGAACACCTTACTCACTTTGTAGAATTAGCCATTGGACTCATTCTTTTCGAAGGAGGAATGACGCTGAAGAAAGATGAATTTACTGGGGTAGGTAACAGTATTTTGAAATTAATTTCGGTTGGGGCTTTGGTGACCTTTGTCTTGTCCGGTCTACTCACACACTTCATTATTGGTTTGAGCTGGCCAATTTCTTTCCTTTTTGCAGGATTGATCATCGTAACGGGTCCGACAGTAATTGCACCTATTTTGAGAAACCTCTCATTGGAGAAAAGAGTTGCAAGTGTACTCAAGTGGGAAGGCATTTTGATTGACCCTATCGGTGCATTAGTAGCGGTATTGGTCTATGAATTTATTGTCAGTGGTTTATTGGGTCATGGTCAAAGTGGCGGCGAAGTACATGGTGGAGGAGGATTCACTACATATGCCTTTATACATTTCCTACAGATCTGTCTCGTTGGTTTTTCACTAGGCATTATTTCAGCGATTTCCTTACGGGAAATGTTGAGAAGAGACTGGATTCCGCACTACTTGATTACCATATTTACACTTGCTTTTGTGTTGATCATTTTTGTAGGTTCGAATGTCATATTGGCTGATTCAGGGTTATTGACAGTTGTTGTTGCGGGAATGGTACTTGGAAACATTGAGGTGCCTCACTTTAAAGAAATCGAATATTTCAAAGAGTCGTTGAGTATATTACTTATATCAATATTATTCATACTCTTATCTGCAAATATTGATATGAGTGACCTCGAATTGTTGATGAATTGGAAGGCGATGTTGCTGCTTGCTTGTATCATCTTTTTCGTTAGACCAATGAGCGTTTTTCTTAGTACGATGAAATCGCCATTGACAACAAAAGAAAAACTATTCATCAGTTGGGTAGGACCACGTGGAATTGTTGCTGCAGGTATCGCCTCTTATCTCGGTCTTAAATTGGCTTCTAAAAATGTGGAAGGTGCAGAATGGATTACGCCACTTGTGTTTATGGTTGTACTAGGTACCGTTTTATTGAATGCCACAACGGCAGGATTGGTTGCTAAAGGTTTGGGCGTTCTTTCGTCTAAGAGCAATGGTTTCTTAATGATTGGTGCGACAAAAGCATCGCGAATAATAGGCAATTATTTAAAATCCCAAGGATTGAATGTTGTACTGGTTGACACTAATCCAAGCAACATTAATTATTCTAAAAAATTAGGCCTTACTGCAATCAACACCAATATCTACAATGACGATCTAGCTAATGTCATAGAATTGGGAGATGTAGGAAATGTGCTCGCCATGACAAGTAATACTGATGTCAATAATTTTGCATTAAATAAATTTTCTGAAAAATTTGGTGAAAATGGGGCACATCGATTGGCCTCTACTTCAGAAATAAGAGGTGAATCAGAAATGGAAAACAATACCTTGTTCAGTAAAGTAGATGATTATTATACCCTTGATCGCATTGCCAGAGATTACAATGAAATCAATGAATTACCAATTAGTTCTCAAGAAGAATTGATTAAAGCTTTAGAAGAACTGGATGAGAATAAAGTGAATATACCTTTATTCCTTAAAACTGGGTCTAAGTATGAAGTTGTCCAAAGTGACTATTCCAAATTGGCGGTTGGAGAACATTCTGTATTGGTGTATATGGGAGAAAAACTGACGAGTGTGGAGGAAGTTGCAGAGGTGGAGACCGAAGGAGATGGCCATTAAATGTTGAGTGTACGTCGTTGTAGGCGTCTCGCATCAACATAAAAAGATTTGCGCCGTTAGGTACGGGATGTGTGTACGCGACTTTATTATGGTAAGATCACGTTTTGTACCTATGGCACAACGATTTTATATGTGTGTAATGGCTACCCATATTTAGTCCCTATGGGACTCTTTTACTAACCTATATATAAAGAGGCATTAGTGCCTGTCAAATAGCGTTTGTTATGTGTGTCGCTGTAGGCGTCTCGCCCCAGCATATCATAAAGACTAACATTACAGGATGATATGGTAAGATCACGTTTTGTACTCCTGCATAATGATTTTTACGTCTGTAATGGATTACCAATATTTGTGTCCGTCGTTGTAGGCGTCTCGCCTCAACATAACAAAATTTGTCTCGACTTAAACAAAGTTTGTAATTGAACAGTTCTCGCTCAATTGCCTTGCAGAAGCTACGCTCAAAGATGCTAATGGAAAATTATATGTACATGCTACAGAGACTTGTATGATTATTATGAATAATTGTCCCGTAGGGACGACATGTGGGTAGTATAGTTGTTTGAATGTAATTGCCGTGCCGTTAGGCACGGGATGTGTGTACACGACTTTACAGCGTTTTGTACCTATGGCACAACGATTTTATATGTGTGTAATGGCTACCTATATTTAGTCCCTATGGGACTCTTTTACTAACCTATATATAAAGAGGCATTAGTGCCTGTCAAATAGCGTTTGTTATGTGTGTCGCTGTAGGCGTCTCGCCTCAGCATATCATAAAGACTAACATTACAGGATGATATGGTAAGATCACGTTTTGTACTCCTGCATAATGATTTTTACGTCTGTAATGGCTACCCATATTTTGTCTCTATGGGACTCTTTAATAACCAATAATAATTGTCCCGTAGTGACGACATGTGGGTAGTATAGTTATTTGAATGTATTAGCCGAGCAGTTAGGTACGGGATTTGTGTACACGACTTTATTATGGTAAGATCACGTTTTGTACCTACGGCACAACGATTTATTTGTGAGCACTGGCTACCTATATTTAGTCCCTATGGGACTATTTTACTAACCTATATATAAAGAGGCATTAGTGCCTGTCAAATAACGTTTGTTATGTGTGTCGCTGTAGGCGTCTCGCCTCAGCATATCATAAAGACTAACATTTAAAGGATGATATGGTAAGATCACGTTTTGTACTCCTGCACAATGATTTTTACGTCTGTAATGGCTACCAATATTTTGTCTCTATGGGACTCTTTAATAACCAATAATAATTGTCCCGTAGGGACGACATGTGGGTAGTATAGTTATTTGAATGTAATTGCCGTGCCGTAGGTACGGGATGTGTGTACACGACTTTACAGTAAGATCACGTTTTGTACCTATGGCACAACGATTTTATATGTGTGTAATGGCTACCCATATTTAGTCCCTATGGGACTCTTTGGTTTGTTGAAACAGACCTAAAACATCAGACGTATCGCGTTGCTGAGGCGGGACGCCTTCAGCGACTACAATTCATACCTTCCCTTCCGTCACCTTCTTCACCACTGCTTTTATCTCCTGCTCCAATTGCTTAGGATAAATCAACAAGGCACCTGGCTCATCAACCACAATAAAGTCATCCAATCCTTTGATGACAATTACCCGTTCACTTGTCGCCCGTATCAAGCTATTGCTGACATCTTCCACAAAGTGGGCATTGGCATGAATGACATTATTGTTCTCATCTTTTTCAGAGTAACTGTGCAAAGAATTCCAAGTACCCAAATCAGACCAGCCCAATTCTGATGGGATGGTGTAGACACAATCTGATTTTTCTAAAATGGCGTAATCGACAGAGATGCTTTCTGTCATTGGATAGACTAAGTCGATGTACTTTTGTTCTTCAGCAGTATTGTATTTTTCTGGTTCCTTATTTAAGGTCTCTAAAATACTTGGGGCATTTTCATTAAAACTTTCCAGCACTGTTTTAATGCTCCAAATAAAAATACCGGCATTCCAAACATAGTTGCCTGAGTCTACATATTCTTGAGCTGTTTCGGTATTTGGCTTTTCTGTAAATCGTTCCACTTCATAAATGCCTTGATGGTTAAGTGCGCTATTACCTGTTTGTTTTTTGATATAACCATATCCAGTATCTGGTCTTGTCGGTTGAATGCCCAAGGTCACTATTGCTTTATTCGCAGCTGCGTATTCAAACGCTTGTGTCATCTTCTGTGCGAAAACATCTTCATATAAGATAACGGCATCAGACGGTAAGACAGCAAAAACTGCATTTGGGTTAATCGCATTTATTTTTAATGCAGCATATGCGATACATGGTGCGGTATTGTTTCTACTAGGTTCTAGCAAAACTTGAGACTCTTTGATCTCAGGCAGATGATCCAAGACCAACTCCTTGTATTGTTTGTTGGTGGCAACTAAGATGTTTTCTGATGGTATAAATTTGTTCGCTCGCTCGAATGTCAGTCGGATCAGAGACTTTCCAACATTAAGGATATCCAAAAATTGCTTTGGCATTTCGGCTCTTGATGCAGGCCAGAATCTTGAACCTATGCCACCTGCCATGATGACTACATAATTATCTTTTGGATTACTCATAACTGTTGTATTTTTTGCCGCTGTATTTTATAGGCACAAATGTTACACAAATTTTATTCAGAATCAATAAATTTTTTGAAGTCTGGAAGATTCTCTCTTAGTCTATTTAATTCGAATTGATAAATCTGTCTACCTATTTCCGCTAAAAAGGGAATGCCTATTTCATCATATTCATATTTACCGTCATTATAGATTTTATTTTCATTTACATGAATGGTAGCAGTTAAGAAAAATTCAATATTATTTTTTGTGTCAAAAATATAGGCACAATCTGTTAAGTACCCATAAGCAAATCCCACTTTGTTAAATATGTGAATGTGATCGGGAATGGCTTCTTTTGTATCCCCATACATGAAAAATTTTACATATCCATCGTAATTCAATTCGTCATCATCTGCATAAAAAGAATAATCACTCGGATACTTAGACATGGATGAATATAAAAACTGATAATCCGACTCAGCTAAATCATATTGTCGATCTACGGGAAAAGCTTCTGGGAAAATGACCCGTTGTAAAGATCTTTCTAAATCCTTTATGTTAATGAAATTCTTTTCGTACATATTGAATGTCTTCATGATCACACTATCTAGCTTATCATCATAATAGCCAACTCCTTTGAATGCATGTTTTGTTGGTCGAATGTAATTACCTACAGTTTCTTTCTCTTCCTGCAGAATAATTGTTTTGCCATCTTCATTGAGAAATCGAATTGGATTCGTAAATCTATTTTCAAGAGTCGAAAATCCAGAAACACCGACTCTAGTCACTATCCTCGAATTTCCAAAAATGCCTTTTTTGTTTAGTTGTTGATTAATATAGTCTTGGCCTAAAAATTCATACAATCTGTTGTATGCATCATTATCACTTACCACAAATAATTTGTTAATGTAGTGTGCTACAGTAGGTAATCCTGTGACTGATGTACTGTCTTGACTCACTGGCGATTGCACTTGCCTCACACTGTCTGTAAGCATTGTTGAATTCATAGACAATTCAGGGACTTTCTGTTTGATGGCATTTAATTTCTGAAGAGCCAGAAAAGCTACTGGCATTTTTACAGTACTTGCAGGATAGAAATAAATACTTGTATCCACATTAAAATCATATGATTCAAAATTTACTTCTTGATTAGGACCTCTATTTATTTGTGTATATCTGATTTGTACTTCATAAGAATCTGGAGCATTAAAAACGGCTTTCAGATTCTGATCTGAATGTTGTTTAATAAAAGAATCCCATGAGAAACTGTTTGTTGAGGTAGACTGACATTGCACAAAAAGAACAGCAAGTGTTATTAATATCAGAGTAAATAATTTCTCTATCTGCATTACTTTGATATAATTATTTCTTTCTTTCTACAACAAACCTTGCCAATTCTTTCAGCGAAGTTTTAGCTTCAGAATCTGGAAATTCATCAAGAATTGCTAATGCTTCTTCTTTGATTTTATGCATTTGTTTATCTGCATATATTACGCCACCATTATCATGCACATATTGGATCAGTTCCTTTACTTTTTTAGGATCTTCGTTGTACTTTTTCACCGTTTTTAGAATCCACCGTTTCTCTTGTTTATTCGCTTTTGACAACACATGAATCAATGGCAAAGTCATTTTCTTTTCCTTGATGTCGTTGCCAGTAGGCTTGCCAATATCTAAACCTCCAAAATCAAAAATGTCATCCTTAATCTGGTATGCTGTTCCAACAAGTTCGCCGAAGTGCCACATTTTATTTAGAATGGCTTCATCTCTGGTGACTGAATATGCCCCTGTCCCACAAGCTGCTGCAATCAAAGATGCTGTCTTTGCTTTGATGATCTTAAAATAAGTGTCTTCTTCTATGTCGAGTTTGCGCGCCTTCTCCAACTGCAGAAGTTCACCTTCACTAATTTGCTTGACGGATCGAGAGAATATCTGCAAAATTTTAAATTCATCATTATCCAAAGCAAGAAGCATGCCTTTGGATAACAAATAATCTCCAACAAGGACAGCAATCTTATTTTTCCAAAGTGCATTTACGGAAAAGAAACCTCGACGCTGATACGAGTCATCAACCACGTCATCATGGACCAATGTGGCCGTATGCAACAACTCAATCAATGAAGCAGCTATGTGCGTAGAGTTGTTTATCGGTTGATGCAGCTTTGCCGATAGAAACACAAACAACGGCCTGATTTGCTTACCCTTTCTCTGGACGATGTAATACATAATCTTATCAAGTAAGGGCACCTTTGAAGACATGTATTCTTTGAATAAAGATTCAAATTCCTTGAGCTCTTTCTGTATCGGTTTCTTTATCTCGTTTAAAGAATTCATGATGAACCACTAAAGTACTCATTATATGACTTGCTTGCCATCAGATCGAAAATTAAATCAAATTAGATCAACCTCTCGCGAGTAGTTTTCTAGCATGGCTCGACATAAAACGTCTATAAAAATCATTCCTTTACTCGTTTATCTTGACAACTTTGTCACATAAGAGTAGCAGAGGATACGATATGCATTAAAGTATTTGTAAATTTGGTATAACAATACGGTTCTGTGCTCTCATTATTTCGTCAAAATCTCTTTTTCAATTCATTGCTGCTGTTGCCGTACACCATCATCATTCGAATACATTCCCTAATACATCCAGAAAGTTATTTGAGTACAGAAATAGAAGGGTGGTTTAACTTCACGTTGTTCAGCTGGTTGAAAAATGTGCCTCTACTACAATCAATTGTGGCCATTTTGCTTATCTTTTTGCAAGCGGTCACAATAAACTATATCGTCAATAGACATCGCCTATCTTTAAGGCCTAATTTATTCCCTGGTGTGTTTTACATTTTATTGGTAAGCATATCCAAAGAAAGCCTCTATTTGAATCCCGTCTTGTTTGCAAATATCTTTTTCCTTTTGGCAGTGGTTAATCTGTTTAAAACGTACAGAATAGCCCATGTAAGTACATCGATATTCAACAGCGCTTTTTTTATCGCTATTGCATCTTTGTTTTATTTACCTGCACTACTGTATTTACTGCCTTGTTTCATTGCTCTTTTCATGCTTCGGTCTTTCCGCGTAAAAGAACGTTTGCAGTATATTCTTGGGGCAGTTACAGCTATTTATTTGGCTTTTTGTGCTTTCTTTTTCTATGGTTTGCACACTTCCTTTCAATCGTATTTCAGCAAAAACTTGACACTTCCTTCCGTTTCTGACATATATCTGCAAGCACTAATTCCACTAGGACTTATAGCATTAGCATTGATTGTAGCGACAGTAAACTACTACTCCTTACGTAAGAAAAAGAGCATTCAATCTCAGCGGAAAATCGATATACTCTATTGGTTTTTACTGTTTAGTCCATTGATGTTACTGCTGTGGCACCGCATAGATTCGTTTGGGCTGTTGCTTGTCAGTATGCCTTTATCTATTTTGATTGGAATGATATTATTTAGAATGAAAAATCAGGTTGTTGCAGAGCTGATCCACTTTATAGCATTAGCGGTTATTGTTGTTACCCATTTTGGTCTGATCTGAGTCTTAAATAAAGCTTATAATTTGATAACCAATAAACTTATAGGACCTGAAAGCTTTATAGTTTAGAGAGTCATCTGTAACGCACATTGTTGATATGTTGATCTTAACACAGTAGTTAATGTTTTATTAATGAATATAGCCACAGAAGCCTATATCGTTTTATTGATAGAACTTTGAAAATTGCACTGAAACAAAACGAAATATTATGAAAAATGTGATTCTGAGTTTAGTCTTATTTGTAAGCATTATCCAACTAGGAAACGCGCAGCCACAGCCTGTAAAATGGGAGTTTAACTTTGAAAAAGTGGCAGAAAATCAGTATACCTTGCATTTTGATGCTTCTATTGAAAAAGGCTGGGTCATTTATGGTATGGAAGAAACGGATGGTCCTATCCCCACATCAATAGCATTTGAAGAAGGCGAATTTGAATTACAAGAAGGTATTGTCTCACATTCTGAATCAACAATAGCAAAAGATGACCTATTCATGATAGAATTAGAGAAGTTTAAACATGAAGCTCTCTTTACTCAAGATATAAGCGCTCAATCAGGTACGACCGTTACTGGTTGGGTTACATTTATGACATGTGACGGTGAAAAGTGTTTGCCACCTAAAGACATCGATTTTTCCTTTGAATTGAAATGAAAACTATGCTCGCTAGAATTACCCCAATACTCTTATCATTCTGCTTTCTGCTGTTTCAAGGCTCTGTCCAAGCACAATTGGACAATCCTGTGACATGGTCCTTTTCACAAGAAAAAATATCTGATACCGAAACCGATCTGATTTACACTGCCATTATCGAAGATGGTTGGAATGTCTATTCACAGTTTTTGGATGAAGACGCTTCACCTCTGCCTACAACCATCGTATACGATAATCTCACAGGAGTAGAATTATCTGGCAAATCAACAGAGTCAGGTAAGCGCAAAGAAGGTATGGATCCAATCTTTGAAGAAAATGTCATCAAGTTTTTAGCTGATAAGCCCTATGTCATCAAACAACGTGTAAACACATCTGATGGATGGTCTGCAACAGGCTTTCTTGAGTTTATGACATGTAATAATGAGAAATGTTTGCCTCCAACTGCTATTGATTTTTCTTTTTCTGCAAATGGAAACGGGATTGTCGAAAATACTGCTCCAGCAGAAACGATGGTCAAATCAGAGACAAATGCTACCGCAGCAGAATTGACTGAACAAAATCCAGTTGCTTGGTCATACAAAATGACTAAAGCAGACGGCACCAACGAATATGATCTTTCTCTGACAGCTACCATATTAAAAGATTGGGTTGTGTATTCGTATTATGTAGATGACGGAGGGCCATTACCTACGTACGTAGACTTCGAAACAACTGAGGGATTTGAAGAAGTAGGCGTTCCTGTCGAATCAGGCAAATTGAAAAAAGAATTCGATAAAATATTTGAAATGGATGTGGCAAAATTCACATCTGATGAGCCATATGTCTTTGGACAAAAATTCAAAAACACAAGTGGAGCAGGGAAAGGAAATGTGTTTTTATCCTACATGAGTTGTAATGATGAAAAGTGTATTCCCTTTGACGAAGAATTAATTTTGGATACTGATAATCTAACTGTCTATAAAGCTTCAGAAGATGTTACAAATGCTGCACTAAGCAATATCGAAGGAAACCAGATAGATCAAATCAGACCGCAAATTGTAGAAACATATAAGGCGCCTGTTGGTGATTGTGGTGTCGGTGACAATAAAGAAAGCAGCAGTATGTGGTCCATATTTTTAATTGGATTTATCGGTGGTTTGTTCGCCATCCTATTGCCATGTATCTTTCCAATGATCCCGATTACGGTGAGTTATTTTATGAAGGACACCAAACGTAAAGGCTGGATGAATGGGTTGATTTATGGTTTATCCATTATTGTCATCTTTGTTGCAATTGGCCTTTTGGTAACAGCCTTACTAGGCCCTGAAGCTCTCAATAAATTATCCACCAACTGGATTGCCAATACTTTTTTCTTCCTTGTTTTCATAGCATTCGCCTTCTCGTTCTTTGGCTACTTTGAAATTGCACTGCCGAGTTCTTGGTCCACAAAAAGTGACTCTATGGCAGACAAAGGAGGACTATTGGGTACTTTTTTCATGGCTGCCACTTTAGCAATTGTCTCCTTCTCTTGTACAGGTCCGATCATAGGTACTGCCCTCGTACAAGTCGCCTCCCAAGGTGATTACTGGGGACCGTTTAGTGTCATGCTTGGATTTTCTACTGCCTTGGCATTGCCCTTTGGACTATTTGCAGCATTCCCGGCTTGGTTGAATACCTTGCCTAGGTCAGGCTCTTGGATGAATTCTGTCAAAGTGGTTTTAGGATTTTTAGAATTGGCATTGGCATTAAAATTCTTATCTGTTGCTGACATGACAGAACATTGGGGTTTCTTGAGATATGAGTTGTTCATTGCCTTATGGGTAATCATTTTTGCAGCTATGGCGGCATACTTATTTGGATTGATCAAATTCCCTCACGATAGCCCACTTAAAAAATTATCTCCAGTGCGATTAGGGTTTGCTGGACTTGCCGTTGCTGCGGTTGTTTATTTGTCCATGGGCTTCCGTGTTGACGATACCACAAGCACGTACAAGACGCCAGGCTTAACCTCAGGGATTGCACCACCAGCGACTTATAATTTCTTTTTGGATCCGCCAGCAATTCCTGCAGAGTTGACAGCAAAGTATCCATCCATCTCCAAGTGCGCAAACAACATCACTTGCTTCAAAGACTATTTTGAAGGATTAGCATATGCTCGTGAAGCAAACAAACCGGTATTCCTAGATTTCACTGGATATGGTTGTGTCAATTGTCGAAAAACGGAAGAGCACATTTGGGTAGATGACAAAGTGAGAAACTTGTTGGATCAAGAGTATGTCTTAATCTCTTTATATGTTGATGATCGTAAAAAATTAGAGAAGCAATTGGTATCAAAATCCAGAGGCGACAAGATTAGAAATGTCGGCAACAAATGGTCTGATTTCCAGATTGTGAATTTTCAACAAAACTCTCAACCACTCTATGTGCTGATGACACCAGAAGAAGATGTTATTGCCAGTCCTCGTGGATACAGAGAAGGTATCGCACAATACACGGATTATTTAGAGTGTGGCTTAAAGTATTTTAGTGAGACCAATGGTCCGCTTGGGGTTGTGGAGTAACCTTCAACAAAATCATAAATCACAAATCATACATCATAAATCTGTCACAATAGAACTTGTATTTATATTTTGCTATTGGAGAGATCGGTATTTGAGTTCTGCTAGGAAATAGGAACTAGGTGCTAGGAACTAGGTAGGTTCTAAGGCGGTGGATTTTATGATTTATGAGCTATGATTTAAGATTTTGTGCCGATGCTACTCGAAATCTATTTTGAAACGGCTTGTGTCCATTTTCCTCCAAATCATAAATCTGAAATCACAAATCATACATCATAAATCTGTCACATTTGAACTATGGGATTTATGAAGTATGAACTATGATGTATCTATGTTCCTCCAAATCATAAATCTATCACATTTTGAACTATGATGTGTCTATGTTCCTTCAAATCTTACATCTTCAATCTTTGAAGTAGGTAGATGTATGATTTAAGATGTATGAACTATGATTTATGATTTTTCGCTACTATTTTGTCGCTTATATTCATCGTAAATGACCAGAACATGAAAAACAATAGTAGCAGCATCTGCACGGTTCGAGTAGCTGACAAAGCATCCACTGCTGCTATCGCAGATATTTACAACCAATATGTAGGCAAAACTACAATGGATCTGGAAGATAAATCTGCTGACTATTTTCAAACCTTTATTTCCCATAAGGGAATAAGAGAAAATCTATATATCGCTGAAGTAGAACGTGTGGTTGTGGGCTACGGCATTATCAAACAATACTCTGATCGCAAAGGTTATCAATTTGCTGCAGAAACATCGACTTATCTTGACAGTGCATTTACAGGTAGGGGTATTGGCTCCAAACTCAAAGAGTATATCATTGGTCAAGCTAAAGCAATGGGCTTAAAACATCTGGTCGCTAAAATTTGGGCAACTAATTTGGGGAGTATTCAATTTCATGAGCTTCATGGGTATACGGTTGTAGGCACTCAGAAGCAGATTGGTTTTGTTGATGGAGAATGGAAAGATGTCACGATAATGGAATGTATTGTAACATAATGTCGGAAACGCTATGTTTGTCTGTTGATTAACATACTACATATTGGCTAGGCTCTTGTCAGTCCACCCTATCCTTGTTTCATGCCAAAACATACCAAGCTAGTTGTTTTTATGAAAAGCTGTGCTAGCAAGTGATTAAACAAATTACACTGCAATATCTTAGTTTTAGACATAGCAAAGCAGTTTGAATATCTGTAGAGATTCATTGATCTGGCTATTTTCGTATTACAATTGCTTCGTAATATTCACTTCCATCTACTTCAAAATATTGACTCACTTGAAGAAACTTCAATAATTCCACTTCATCAAATTCAAGTAAATTTCTAATCATTATATCGAGATAAATGTCATAGAGTCTTCTTCTTCTCCGTCTTTTATTTTTTAAATTTTGCAATATCAATAACTCTAATTCTTGATTTAGACTTAAGGAATTTGGTTTTACTTTCCAATCGAAATCATCTTTATTCATATTTAGTTTACGTAAACAATTCAATATTTGTTGATTGAAATCTTCGTCTTCAGGATCATCCTCGTGGAACTTTTGCAAATTATTTAATGCCTGTTTATATTTATTGTTTGCGATTAGTGCTTCAGCATATCGATATCTGTCTCCATGATCATTTGGATGTAATTCTAATTGTTTCTTACGAAATTCAAGCCATTCATTTAGTTTGCCAGAATAATAGAGTTCAGAGTCATAAACTCCAATTTCAATGTCAATCATTTTTTATTTTTTTGTTGGATCATAACGGGAAGTGTATATGAGCTGTAACCATACACGTTTTATTCCTTTATTTCTATCAACATTATTGTTTGTACTCCAAATAATCATCAAATAGACTCTCACAGCCTGGCTATAGCTTCATACACAATGTTATGACGGGTTCACGATTCTTCAATTCTATTAATCAAATCTATTCTTTGATGTAAAACTCTAATGACATCGATTATCTTCTCATCTCTGATTTTATAAAATATAATGTGTGATTTAACAGCCAAACCTCGGTAGTTTTTACGAACACCTTTATAGTTTTTTCCAAGATCGGGATTCTTACAAATTTCTTTAAACTTTGATTAGATAATTCGAATATATCTGTCGGCTTGTTCAATAGACCAATTTTCAAAAGTATATTCCCAAATGTTTACTAAATTATTATTGGCCTTTTTAGATAGGATATACTTCATTTAACTCCATGCTTTTTATGAAGTTTCTTAATAAATAATTCGGGATCAAAATCTTCGACATATCCACTCTCTTCTCCATCAATCAATGCAATTCTTAATGCTAATTTTTTATTCTCTTCTTCTTCCAATAATCTTAATGCAGCGCGCACAACTTCGCTCGCATTATTATACCTCCCCGAGTCCAATATTGAAGACATGAATTTCTCAAAATGTTCACCTAATGAGATTGATGTATTTTTACCCATAATTGACTTTTTATAAAGTTACCAATATTTGGTAAACTATGCAAGATTTATCTTAATTCTAGGCTAAAAACAGGTGTGCATTACATGGCTGGCTTGAATTAAATTTGCTAGGAACCAAAATAATCCGTTATAACACAAAGGAATGTATACGGCATGACATGACGTATACATTTCAGTTGAACCCGCACCTACTATATGGGGTAACGCTATGTTTGTCAGTTGATTAAAAATACTAAATAATTATCAGTCCTTGCGTCCTATTCCTTCCTTCATGCCTAA
The DNA here is from genome assembly GCA_937997635.1 of uncultured Saprospiraceae bacterium. Lineage (GTDB taxonomy): Bacteria > Bacteroidota > Bacteroidia > Chitinophagales > Saprospiraceae > CALFUK01. The sequence goes on from CALLFA010000148.1 coordinate 15,660, forward strand.
ATTTACCAAGCTGGTCTTTATGAAGAGCTGTGTAAGTAGGTTATTAGACAAATTACACTGCAACATCTTGGATTAAGACATACATCTGTGTCCAGCATGCGGTCAAGCCGAAATGGAGATCATCCAAGTGTTACCGCCGATCAGAGGTTCACCCGTCAATATTTATCAAAGACCTATTCCAAAAGATAGAATTGTGAAACTGAATACATCTGTTGCTTAGTAATGTAATTTTGCGATACGGGAATA
>CALLFA010000149.1 GCA_937997635.1 uncultured Saprospiraceae bacterium
TTACCCCAATAATCATCGATTTGGTTACCCATAATTGTATTGATTGTTGTTCTGCTCAAAAATCGTTTTCCTTTGTGTACACCGCCATTCAGATACATCTGCAAAAATGTGGCGTAATCTTTTGCGGTACTCGACAGACCAGCACCTCCAGAAAAAAATCGTTGTGCACCTTTCATCGGGTAATCTGGATCATAAAATGTCACTGGGAAATTAACCCAGTTGTTATGTTCATTTTTTTGAATGCTTACAAGTCGATCATGTTTGGCTTCTGGCAAGTAAAACCACGTGTCATCCATTCCAAGTGGATCGAAAATATGTTCACGCAAAAATTCGTCAAATGCTTGCCCTGACATTATTTCGATAAAATAGCCCAAGACATCAAGCCCTTCACTGTAAGTAAATTTTGCGCCCGGTTCGTGGTGCAGAGGTAGGGTAGCCAAGGTCTTAATGTTCAATGCTATCGAAATATCTTTTGTGGTATAGAGATCTATAATTCCTGCTTTAGCGTAAATCTTTTTCATTCTAGGATCACCATCTATGACGCCATACCCGATGCCAGATGTGTGACTCAATAGATGCCTTATGGTTATGGCTTTTTTTGCAGGAACTGAAGTATAACTACTGTCAACTTCAATAAAGGAATCCAAGACAGTCGCATTTTTAAATTCTGGGATATAGTTAGAAATGGGCTCGTCAAGTTGGAATAGACCTTTCTCCCACAACATCATGACAGCGGTAGAGGTTATCGCTTTTGTTTGTGAAGCGATTCTAAAAATATCATCTTTCTCTAATGGGTGTCCATCCTGATTGGCATGTCCAAACGCTTTATGATAAATGATTTCGCCATTTCTCTGGATCAACGCTACTGCCCCTGGAATGTCGTTGTCTTCAATTGCCTTGAGGCAGATGGCATCTATGTTAGCCAACCGCTCTTCAGAAAAGCCATTTTTTTCGGCGATTGTTTGTACTGGAAATTCTTTTATCTGTTGGCTAAGTGTCGGCTGTGGGGTGGTGCAGCTACTTATCAGGATCAGGACATTGGAAAAGACAAGGATGTACAGAATTGCGTTTCTCATTCTCCTAAAATAATAAATTGGATGGTTTTCTTAAAATTCTCCCTTTGGTATATTTAAAACGTTTATAGTCATTTTGATGGAAATATGACAATGTTGAAATTCCTACATGTATAAATATCGGACTGATTTTCAATTGCGAAAACCCTGTGAGTGAAATGGTTGATTAATTTTTACATTTTTATTGTCATTATCATTTAAATATGACTATCTTTGCGCCTCTTTTGAGAGAAAGAGAATATTTTAAACTAGAGTATGAATCAGAAAATTAGGATTAAACTTCGTTCTTACGACCACAATTTGGTGGATAAGTCAACGGAGAAAATCGTCAAGACAGTGCGCAATAGCGGTGCTGTTATAACTGGTCCGATTCCGCTGCCTACTGAGAAAGAGGTCTTCACTGTCTTGCGTTCCCCGCACGTCAACAAGAAATCTCGAGAACAGTTCCAGCTACGGACACACAAAAGGTTGATCGAGATTTACACACCAACACAAAAGACAGTCGATGCTTTATCAAAGCTAGAACTTCCAAGTGGTGTGGACATTCAAGTCAAACTTACTTAAGAAAAGATATTATTAAATAACTGAGGTACGATTACCTCGACATTTTTACTGATGAGCCTTGTGCTCTACAAAATATCAGTTAGATGAATGGATTAATAGGAAAGAAAATAGGAATGACCAGCATCTTCGCAGAAGATGGGAGGAATATATCCTGCACAGTAATTGAAGCTGAACCTAATGTCGTTACGCAGGTAAAGACAGACGAAAGTGATGGGTACAATGCCCTACAGCTAGCAATTGGTGATAAAAAAGAGAAAAATTCTTCTCAAGCTCTAGTTGGGCACTTCGGTAAAGCGAATACCGTGCCTAAGAGAAAGGTGAAGGAGTTCAGGGATTTTGACTTCATAGAAAAATCACTTGGAGATACCATTAAAGTAGATGAGATTTTTCAAGAAGGTGATTATGTCGATATTTCTGGGACTTCCAAAGGAAAAGGTTTTCAAGGTGTTGTCAAACGGTACAACTTTAAAGGTGTTAACGATGCGACTCACGGTCAACATAACAGACAACGTGCCCCAGGTTCTATTGGTGCAGCGTCAACGCCATCGAAAGTTGTAAAAGGCATGAGAATGGCAGGTAGAACAGGTGGAAAGACGATTACAACTAAGAATTTAGAAGTGATTAAGATTTTCCCTGATAAGAATCTATTGTTAATCAAAGGCTGCGTCCCAGGACACAAAGGCGCTTATGTAGTCATTCAAAAGTAAGAGAACCATGAAAGTAGATATATATAATATAGAAGGTGGGAAAACAGGGAAGTCTATAGATCTTCCAGACAATATATTTGGTATTGAGCCAAATGAGCATGCGGTGTATCTTGCTGTGAAGCAGTACAATGCCCACCAACGACAAGGGACTCACAAGGCTAAGGAAAGAGGAGAGATTCAAGGGTCTACTAAAAAGATCAAAAGACAAAAGGGTACAGGTACGGCACGTGCTGGTTCGATGAAGAATCCTTTATTTAGAGGAGGAGGTAGAGTATTTGGCCCAAGACCACGAACATATACAATCAAGCTTAACAAAAAAGTGAAGCAATTGGCGAAAGCATCTGCTTTATCATCTAAAGCTGCTGACGGTTCTTTGATTGTGTTAGAAGATTTTTCCCTTGATGCTCCAAAGACAAGCGCTTTTGTAGACGTGTTGAAAAAGCATGAAGCAGATACAGTAAAATCTTTAATGGTAGTCAATGATTACGATACCAACTTATACTTATCAAGCAGAAATTGTAAGAAAGCAGGTGTTGTCAGTGCAGATAGCTTAAACACATACAGCATTTTAAATGCGAATAAACTTTTCATATCGGAAAGCGCAGTCGCAAAGCTTAAAGAAATACACAGTTAAATTAAACTGAAATGAAGAATATTTTAATAAAACCAATCATTTCTGAAAAGTCAGAGCTACTGTCTGAATCAGTGGGGCACTACACTTTTCTTGTAATGAAAAAGGCTAATAAAATAGAAATTAGGAAAGCGGTAGAAAGCATGTATAATGTTACTGTCGATTCAGTAAATACTGTCATCATGCCTGCGAAGAGAAGAGTAAGAAACACAAGAGGTGGTGTACAGAAAGGCTATAAGTCTTCATTCAAAAAAGCAATTGTTAAATTATCAGCAGGGGAAGAAATTGACTTCTTCGGTGATATATAATTAATAAGAGATGCCAGTTAAAAAATACAAACCGGTAACACCGGGAACGAGATTCAGGCAAGGAAATGACTTTTCAGGTTTGTCAGGTGATAAGCCAGAAAAATCACTCATCAAGAAGCTGAACAAGTCTGGTGGTCGTAACCATGATGGTAAAATGACCAATCGTCACATAGGTGGTGGTCACAAGAGAAGATATCGTGTGATCGACTTCAAAAGAGATAAAGAAGGTAGTGCTGAAGTAACAAGTCTCCAGTATGATCCAAACAGATCAGCCTTTATTGCTTTGTTACAGTTTGATGATGGCGAAAAGAGATACATCATTGCGCCTGATAATGTTGCTGTTGGAGATAAATTAAAATCTGGAAGGGGTGTGAACCCTGATAATGGAAATTGCTTGTTTTTGGACGAGATTCCATTAGGTTCAAATATCCATGCCATTGAGATGTCTCCTGGAAAAGGTGCTGCAATTGCAAGAAGCGCAGGTACATATTGTACTCTGATGGGTAAAGAAGGTAAGTATGCTATACTGAAGATGCCTTCTGGAGAGACAAGAAAGATTTTACTTTCATGCAAAGCAGTAATGGGTACAACGTCTAACTCAGATCATCAGTTGCAAGTTTCTGGTAAAGCGGGTAGAAGCAGATGGTTAGGTAGAAGACCTAGAGTAAGAGGTGTTGCGATGAACCCTGTAGATCACCCAATGGGAGGTGGTGAAGGTAGAGCATCTGGAGGTCACCCTAGATCAAGAACTGGTGTCATGGCAAAAGGTCAGAAAACCAGAAATAACAAAAAGTATTCGACGAAACTGATTATTTCAAGAAGAAAGAAACGTAATAAATAATGGCACGATCAATAAAAAAGGGACCATACGTATATCATAAGCTTTTATCAAAATTAGATAAAGCAGCAGCTTCTAATAAGAAGTCAGTCATAAAAACGTGGTCAAGATCTTCTATGATTATTCCTACAATGGTTGGACAAACAATCGCAGTACACAATGGCAAAACTTTTGTTCCTGTGTTTGTAACGGAAAACATGGTTGGTCATAAACTTGGTGAATTTTCACCGACAAGAACCTTTAAAGGTCATTCAGGTAATAGAAAGTAATTGTCTAAAAACAATTCAATATGAAAGCACAGGCAAGATTAAAAAACATCCCAATGTCAGCGCGTAAAATGCGAATGGTGACTGATGCTATAAGAGGTAGAGACATCAATGATGCACTGAACATTTTGAAGTTTACAAAAAGAGAAGGTGGCACTTGGTGTGAAAAAGTTTTACTATCAGCGATTGCCAACTGGGAGCAAAAATCAAATTTGGCATTGAGTGCAGATGATTATGGTTTGAAAATAAGTGAAATCAGATCTGACGAAGGCACAATGTTGAAAAGAGTGAGACCTGCACCACACGGACGTGCACATAGAATAAGAAAACGTACGAATCACTTAATCGTGGTTGTAGAAAATAGCGTGACTATTGATAATGAAGATCAAGTTTTCTCAGCTGATAAATCTGAGGAAGAATAAAATTTAATTATGGGTCAAAAAACAAATCCAATAGGTAATAGATTAGGCATCATCAGAGGATGGGATTCTAACTGGTTTGGTGGCAAAAACTTTGCAGATAAAGTTGTTGAAGACGAAAAAATCAGAATATACCTAAAAGCCAGAGTCAACAAAGGTGGTATTGCCAAAATCATTATTGAGCGCACACTTAAGCGTATAACGGTGACAATCCACACGAGCAGACCGGGCATCATAATTGGTAAAGGTGGTCAAGAAGTAGATAGAATACGTGAAGAGCTAAAAAAGCTGACTAGTAAAGATGTTCAGATTAACATCATTGAAATTAGAAAGCCGGAATTGGATGCAGCTATAGTTGGTGAATCAATTGCTAAACAGCTGGAAGCAAGAATGAATTACAGACGTGCAATCAAAATGTCTATTCAATCGACGATGAGGGCAGGTGCTGAAGGAATAAAAGTGAGAATAAGTGGAAGATTGAATGGTGCGGAGATGGCACGAAGTGAAGAGTATAAAGATGGCCGTACGCCACTGCACACATTCAGAGCAGATATAGATTATGCACTTAGTGAAGCATTGACAGTATACGGTAAGATTGGAATTAAAGTGTGGATTTGTAAAGGTGAGGTTTTAGGAAAGAGAGATTTATCGCCAAATGTAGGAGTAGATAAGAAACGCCAAGGAGTCCGAGGTGGCAGAGGAGGTGGACAAAGAAGAGGTGGAGGAAATGATAGAAGAGGTGGTGGAGATAGAAGGCAAAGAAGATAAAAAGGATTACCTTTGCGCAACTTTTTAAAAAAGTAAATAAATAAAGCATGTTACAGCCGAAAAGAACCAAGTATAGAAAAGCCCAGAAGGGTAGAAATAGAGGCCTAGCTCATAGAGGAGGTACTATTGCATTCGGTTCATTTGGTCTAAAATCGTTGGAAGCGGGAAGATTGACAAGTAGACAGATTGAAGCAGCTCGTATCGCGATGACCAGATATATGAAGAGGGAAGGAAAAGTGTGGATCAGAGTATTCCCAGATAAGCCAATCACCGCTAAGCCTTTAGAGGTAAGGATGGGTAAAGGTAAGGGAGCTTTGGATCATTATGTCGCTGTGATTAGACCAGGAAGAATATTATTTGAAATGGATGGGGTGCCATTAGAAATTGCTCAAGAAGGATTGAGATTGGCAGCACAAAAATTACCAGTATTAACAAAAGTTGTAGTCCGTAGAGATTACCAAGAATAAAAGCAATACAATGGCAACTAAGAAATTCACAGAACTTCAAGATTTTTCCGATGCCGATTTGGCAAACGAATTGAAGGAAACTGTCAATCAGGAGCAGAAGTTGAGATTCGACCATGCACTGAAAGGTTTGGATAATCCACTATTGTTAAGAGAAATCCGAAGAGATGTCGCTAGATTAAAATCCGAGGTTAGAAGAAGAGAGATTGCGGCTATGGATGAAAAAGCTATTGCAAAACGTTCGAAAATTCGACTTAGAAGAAGAAATTAATATGGAAGTAAAAGTATCCAATAAAAAGCAGCGTGTTGGGCTAGTTTCCAGCAATAAAATGGATAAATCTATCACTGTTCTTGTAGAGAGGAGAATAAAGCACCCGATTTATGGGAAGTATGTGAAGAAGTCCAAAAAATTTATGGCTCACGATGAAGCTAATGAAGCCAATATCGGAGATACAGTTAAAATAGAAGAATCTCGACCATTGAGCAAAAGAAAAAAGTGGAAGTTGATCGAGGTTATTGAAAAAGCAAAATAATCTTTCAAAGATAAAACTATGATTCAGGCAGAAAGCAGACTAAAAGTTGCAGATAACAGTGGAGCGAAGGAAGTGCTTTGTATTAAAGTACTCGGTGGCTCTAAAAGACGCTATGCATCTATAGGAGATAAAATTATCGTTACGGTAAAAGAAGCTTCTCCAGGTGGAGTGAAGAAAGGAACTGTTTCTCCTGCAGTTGTTGTCAGAACTAAGAAAGAGATCAGAAGAAAAGATGGATCGTATATCCGATTCGACGATAATGCTGTGGTCTTATTGACACCAGCAGATGAGCCAAGAGGGACAAGGATTTTTGGACCTGTTGCAAGAGAGTTGAGAGATAAGGATTATATGAGAATTATTTCACTAGCACCAGAAGTGCTTTAATCGTATAACAATGGGTAAGAAAAGATTTGCTCCGAAATTATCAGTTAAGAAAGGCGATACAGTCATCGTCATAGCTGGTGATTACAAAGGTACCAAGGGTGAAGTGAAGGAGTTGCAAGCTGCAAAAAGCAGAGCAATAGTAGAAGGTGTTAATATTCGTAAAAAACACACGAAACCAACTCAGGATAGCCCTGGTGGTATCAACGAAATAAATGCGCCAATTCATGTTTCTAATTTGATGGTGGTAGATCCAAAATCAGGCGATGGAACGAGAATAGGAAGAAAAACAATCGACGGAAAATCCGTTAGATATTCTAAAAAGTCTGGAGAATTAATTTAAGATGAGTTACGAACCAAGATTAAAGAATGTGTACAAAGAAGAGATTGTTCCAAAATTGATGGAGCAATTCAAGTACAAGTCACCGATGCAAGTACCTAAGTTATCTAAGATATGCATCAACCAAGGTTTAGGTGGTGCTACTCAAGATAAAAAGATCGTTGAGTCATCACTAAATGAAATGACTGCTATTGCAGGTCAAAAAGCTGTTCCGACGACCGCTAAAAAATCTGTCTCAAACTTTAAGTTGAGAGAAGGAATGACAATCGGTTCAAGAGTGACGTTGAGAAAAACTCAGATGTGGGAGTTTCTTGACCGACTAGTTGCCGTGGCTTTACCAAGGGTACGTGATTTTCGAGGTGTCAACGATAAAAGTTTTGATGGCCGAGGTAACTATTCATTAGGAATCTTGGAGCACATTATTTTTCCAGAGATCGATATTGACAAAGTAAATAAGATCACAGGCATGGATATCAGTTTTGTGACCACAGCTAAGACAGATGCTGAAGCACTGTTTTTGTTGAAGTCTCTAGGAATGCCTTTCAAAAATCAAAGAAAAGATTAAGTCTTATGGCTAAAAAATCAATCATAGCGCGAGAAAAGAAGAGACAAAAAATGGTAGCTAAGTATGCCGAGCTCAGAAAGAAATTGAAGGAAGAAGGGAATTGGGAAGAGCTAGACAAGTTACCAAAGAATTCTTCAGCTGTCAGACTACACAACAGATGTATGTTGACAGGTAGACCTAAGGGTTATATGAGAAGATTCGGTATAAACAGAGTCACTTTTAGAAAGATGGCTTTAGAAGGTAAAATTCCAGGAGTAACAAAAGCAAGTTGGTAACATGGCAGGAGTAACAGACCCAATAGCAGATTATTTGACGCGTATACGTAATGCACAGCAGTCTGGGCACCGTGTGGTAGAAATTCCTGCGTCAAACATGAAAAAGAGAATCACAGAGATTCTTTATGATCAAGGTTTCATTCATAAATATAAATTTGATAATGACGCTGGACATCAAGGTTTAATCAAAATCGCACTGAAGTACGATAGAATTACAAAAGAGCCTGCGATAAGAAAACTAGGTAGAATCAGTAAGTCTGGTTTGAGAAAGTATAGTTCTGTGAAAGAACTTCCAAGAATTATCAATGGCTTAGGTATAGCAATAGTATCAACGAACAAAGGGTTGATGACCAGCAAGGAAGCAAAAGCAACTAATGTTGGTGGTGAGGTTGTTTGTTACGTTTATTAATAGAATTAAATAGAATTTATCATGTCAAGGATAGGAAACGCACCAATTAGTATGCCCGACGGAGTATCGATAGATATTTCGAACAGCAACTTGGTTACGGTAAAAGGTCCTAAAGGTGAATTAACACAACAAGTCGACCCAGATTTAAAAGTCGGGTTTGAGGATGGTGTTATTTCTGTCAGTAGACCTACCGAACAAAAAAGACATAAGGCAATGCATGGTCTGTACAGATCATTAATTGCAAATATGGTTACTGGAGTGTCAACTGGTTTTATGAAGGAGTTAGAGTTGATAGGGGTAGGGTATAGAGTGAATAATACCGGTCAACTTCTTGAATTGACAGTAGGATATTCTCACCCAATCTATTTTGCCATTCCACCTGAAGTAAAGTTGGAGACTAAAATGGAAAAAGGTTCGCCTCCTCAGATTATTTTGACCAGTCATGATAATCAATTGCTAGGCCACATTGCATCAAAAATAAGATCCTTCAGAAAACCTGAACCTTACAAAGGAAAAGGTATCAAATACAAGGATGAAATCATTAGAAGAAAAGCTGGTAAAACAGCTGGTTAAATCTTAATGCTCTAGTTATGTTTAACAAAAGAAATAGAAGACAAAATATTCGGTATAGAATTCGGAAGTCCATTAAGGGTACTTCGACTACACCGAGGTTATCGATATTCAGAAGCAATAAATCTATCTATTGCCAATTGATTGATGATGTGAATGGTCATACCATTGCGAGTGCATCTTCAAAAGATGATGGAATAGGTGGAGCAGGTGGTTCTAAATCAGACCAAGCGAAAAAAGTTGGTTTGCTAATTGCTGATAAAGCAAAATCTAATAATATTTCTAACATCGTTTTTGACAGAGCTGGATATCTGTACCACGGCAGAGTTAAGTCTCTAGCTGAAGGTGCAAGAGAAGGTGGCCTATCATTCTAAAAGAGAAATTATGAGTAAACAAAGAATAAAGCCTGCTGATCAGGAATTGAAAGAAAAATTGGTGGCACTGAATCGTGTTGCTAAAGTGACCAAAGGGGGTAGAACCTTTAGTTTCTCTGCAATTGTTGTCGTCGGTGATGGCAATGGTACAATTGGTCATGGTCTTGGAAAAGCAAGAGATGTCCAAGAGTCTATAGCCAAAGCGACAGACGATGCGAAGAAATCATTGATCAGATTCCCAATCATCAAAGGCACTATACCTCATGAGCAAAAAGGGAAGTATGGCGCTGGTAAGGTTTTAATAAAGCCTGCTGCAGATGGTACAGGAGTTATTGCAGGAGGTGCGATGAGAGCTGTATTAGAGATCTCTGGAATACAAAATGTATTGGCTAAATCTCAAGGATCTTCGAATCCACACAACGTGATTAAAGCGACAATAGATGCATTAGCTAAATTGAGAAGTCCTCACCAAGTTGCAAAAACTAGAGGAATTAGTCTCGAGAAATTATTTGAAGGATAGTAATAATCAAAAGCCATGGGCAAGATTAAAATAACCCAAGTAAGAAGTACAATTGGTCGTCCTAAAAAACAAAAGGACACGATGATTGCATTAGGTCTTAGGAAAATGCATCAAACCGTTGAGAAAGAAGATTCTCCGATCATTAAAGGTATGATTGATAAAATCAGCCATTTAGTAAAAATAGAAAGTTAAATTACAGATTATGGAATTGCATAATTTAAAACCCGCTGAAGGCTCAGTAAAAAAAGGCAAGCGTATTGCTCGTGGTCAAGGATCAGGAAAAGGCGGCACGTCCACAAGAGGACACAAAGGTGCTAAATCCAGATCTGGTTGGAGTAAGAAAAGAAACTTTGAAGGTGGTCAAATGCCACTTCAAATGCGTTTACCGAAAAGAGGTTTCAAAAACCCTAACAGAGTACCGTTCAAAGCCTTAAACATAGACAGATTGGAAGCTATTGCTGAAAAATATAGCACAAATGATTTGACTTTGGAAACTTTAGTGAAGCTTGGCATAGTTAAGAAATCAGATAAGGTTAAAATCTTAGCAAGTGGCGAGTTGAACAAAGCCATAACAGTACAAGCTCACGCGTGTTCTGAGTCTGCTAAAGCAGCAATTGAAGCAAAAGGAGGATCTGTTAACATCATATAGAAATAGATGAAAAAATTTATTGACACACTAAAGAATATTTGGAGCATTAAAGAGCTTAAGGAAAGAATTCTGTTTACATTATTCATTCTTGCTGTTTATCGTTTCGGGTCATTTGTGGTCTTACCTGGTGTGAATGCTGAAGCACTAGATGTCGGACAAAATAGTTCAGATATACTTGGTTTGATTAATGCGTTTACTGGAGGTGCATTTGGTAATGCGGCTGTATTTGCATTAGGTATCATGCCTTATATTACGGCATCCATCATCATTCAGTTGTTGGGTTTCGCAGTTCCTTATTTCCAGAGATTACAACAAAAGGAAGGAGAATCCGGAAGAAAGAAAATTACACAGATAACAAGGATGCTTACCGTGGCTATTACTTTAGTTCAAGGTGGTACATATCTAACCATGATTAATGGTACGCCTGGAGCAGTAGATCCTTCAGTTTCTAGATCAGTGTTTTTCTTCTCTAATATGATCATTTTGTCCTCAGGTACAATCTTTGCCATGTGGTTGGGTGAGAAAATTACAGATAGAGGCATTGGAAACGGTATTTCTTTATTGATCATGATTGGTATCATTGCTTCTCTACCAAGAGTATTTATAGCAGAATTGCAAACAACACTACAGAGTAACATCTTCAAATTCTTAATTGAATTGGTTGTTTTCTTTGCAGTTGTCTTAGTTACGGTATTGATAGTCCAAGGGGTGAGACGAATTCCGATTCAGTTTGCCAAAAGAATGGTTGGAAGAGGCGCGAATCAAATGCCAGCTACTGGAGCGAGAGATTACATTCCATTGAAAGTAAATGCATCGGGTGTCATGCCTATCATTTTTGCACAAGCAATCATGTTTTTACCGATGACGGTAGCTAGCTTTGCATTAGGAGACGATGTAGCGACATCAAGTGGTACGTTAATGGCATTACAAGATTGGAAGTCATTACCATACAACATATTACTGTTTATCCTAGTGGTTATATTCACCTATGTCTATACGGCACTTTTAGTGAATCCACAGCAATATGCAGAATATTTAAAGAGACAGAATTCTTTCATACCTGGCATTAAGCCTGGTTTAGCAACACAGGATTTTATTGATTCGTTGACGACGAGAATTACACTTCCTGGATCAGTATTTTTAGGATTAATAACAATACTTCCAGCAATAGTTGCTACAGTCTTCGGTGTAAATGATGGATTTGCAATTTTCTTTGGAGGTACGTCTTTATTGATTCTTGTAGCGGTTGTTCTCGATACCTTACAACAAGTAGAGAGTTATCTTCTTATGCGTAAATATGATGGACTTGTGAAATCTGGCACATTGAAAGGTCGAAGTAATATGATGACCATTGGAGCAGGGATGTAGTTCTTTCAATGATAATTTATAAGACAGAAGAAGAAATAGAATATATCCGTGAGAATTGTCTCATGGTTTGCAACACCTTGAGTTTAGTTGCAAGTGAATTAAAGCCTGGTGTAACAGGTAAATTTCTAGATGAAAAAGCGGAGCAATTCATTCGTGATAATGATGCCGTTCCTGGGTTTAAAGGATATAGAAGTTTTCCAGCAACACTCTGCATTTCAAAAAATGACGAAGTCGTCCACGGCATTCCTGACAATTACGAATTTAAGGATGGTGATATAGTGTCGGTAGATTGTGGTGTTTACAAAAATGGCTTTTTTGGAGATGCTGCTTATACCTTTGTTATCGGCGATACTTCAGAAGAAGTCATGAAATTGTTAGTCACGACTAAAGATTCCCTTTACAAAGGTATAGGGGAGGCAAAAATAGGAAACAGACTCGGAGATATTTCTGCAGGTATTCAACAACATTGTGAGCAAAATGGCTACGGTGTTGTAAGAGAACTTGTCGGACATGGCATAGGGAAAAACCTCCATGAATCTCCAGAAGTACCAAATTATGGTAAAAGAGGGAGAGGCACGAAGTTGCAAGATGGCTTAGTTATCGCTATCGAACCTATGGTAAATCTGGGAAAAAGAGCTGTTAAGCAAGGTAAAGATGGTTGGACCATTAGAACTAAAGATGGAAAACCTTCAGCACATTATGAGCATACCATTGCTGTAACCCATTCTGGGCCTGATATTTTGTCAAATCATGCCCCTGTAGAAGAGGCAATTAAAAATAACATTGAATTAAGGAATATTTCGTTAAAAAGTTAGATATTTGCACTCCTTTTTACGTATGGCGAAGCAAGAATTGATAAAACAGGATGGTACTATTGAAGAAGCGCTCTCAAATGCGATGTTCAGAGTACGTTTAGAAAACAATCATTTGATTGTAGCGACAATCTCAGGTAAAATGAGAATGCACTACATCCGAATACTTCCTGGAGATAAAGTAGCTGTGGAGATGTCACCTTACGATTTAACGAGAGGTAGAATTACATATAGGTATAAATAAACGATTATGAAAGTTAGAGCATCCATCAAAAAAAGATCTGCAGATTGTAAGATCATTAGACGTAAAGGGAAGCTTTATGTTATTAATAAAAAGAATCCTAGATTCAAGCAAAGACAAGGATAAATTATGGCAAGGATAGCAGGTGTAGACTTACCTCGTAAAAAAAGAGGAGTTGTTTCTCTTACTTACATTTACGGCATAGGAGATTCAAAAGCTCATGAAATCTTACAACGTGTTGGTCTCGATGACCATACCACTGTAGAAAATTGGAGTGATGATCACATTCGTGAGATCACTAAAATGCTGCAGGATGAATACAAAGTAGAAGGTGAATTGAGATCAGAAGTACAAATGAACATCAAGCGATTGATGGATATAGGCTCTTACCGAGGGATCAGACACAGAAAAGGTCTTCCAGTAAGAGGTCAACGTACGAAGACAAATGCCCGCTCAAGAAAGGGTAAGAAGAAAACAGTTGCTAACAAGAAAAAGGCTACTAAATAATAATCGATGGCAAAAGCTAAGAAAAAACGTAAAGTTAATGTTGAACCGGAAGGTCTTGCTTACATCAAAGCGAGTTTCAACAATATAATCGTTACTCTTTGTAACAAACAAGGGCAAGTAATATCTTGGTCTTCTGCAGGTAAAGCTGGTTTCAGAGGATCTAAGAAAAACACACCATTCGCCGCGCAAAAGGCTGCGAGTGATGCTGGTCAAGTTGCTTATGATGCTGGTTTGAGATTCGTAGAAGTGAAGGTCAAAGGACCAGGTTCAGGAAGAGAAGCTGCAATCAGGGCAATAGATAATATTGGTATTAAAGTTACCAGAATTACAGATACGACTCCAATACCACACAATGGATGTCGTCCACCTAAAAGAAGAAGAGTTTAACGTCTAACAGAAGAAGCTAAAATATGGCACGATATACAGGACCAAAGACAAAAAAAGCCAGAACATTTGGGGAACCAATTTATGGACTGGATAAATCATTTGACAGAAGAAAATATGGACCAGGTCAACACGGTCCTTCTAGAAGAAGAAAGCAAAAGTCGGATTATGCGCTTCAGTTAACTGAAAAACAAAAAGCAAAATACACGTACGGTGTCCTTGAGCGTCAGTTCAGAAACTTGTTTGATAAAGCAAACAGTAAGAAAGGTGTAACTGGTGAAATCTTACTTCAATTCCTTGAAGCTAGATTGGACAATACTGTGTTTAGAATGGGAATTGCCCCTACTCGTAGAGCAGCTAGACAACTTGTCACACACAAACACATGCTTGTTAATGGAATATTGACAAATATTCCTTCTTATCAATTAAGACCAGGTGATGTTGTTACAGTAAGAGGAAAGTCTCAAAATTTGCAGGTAATTACAGATTCTATCGGTTCCAAAGGTGTCGCAAGCTTTGGGTGGTTAGAGTTTAATCCGGATAAAAAGGAAGGTATATTCCTTGAATATCCTGAAAGAGAAAAAATACCTGAAAAAATTAATGAGCAGCTAATTGTAGAATTATATTCTAAGTAAGCACTCAATTCCCGGTTTCATTTTTTGATCAAAATCTTCAATCATTCTATATGAGTATATTAAATTTTCAGAAACCAGATAAAATCATTCTTCAGAAAGCTGATGATTTTGAAGGAACGTTCGAATTTAAACCTCTTGAACCCGGTTTTGGACAGACTATAGGTAATTCACTAAGAAGAGTATTATTATCTTCTTTAGAGGGTTTTGCTATTTCTGCAATCAGAATCGCTGGCGTCGATCATGAATTTTCTACCATTAAGGGAGTCGTTGAAGATGTGGTTGATATCATTCTTAATCTAAAGCAGGTTAGAATTAAGAAGTTAATCGAAGATGACGAATCTGTCGAGGAAAAAATCTACTTAACAATAACGGGTAAAGAAACATTCACAGCTTCAGATATAGAAAGTAGTACAAATGTGTTTCAAGTCATGAATCCTGATTTAGTGATTTGTAACATGGAACCTTTCGTTAATATTGAAATGGAACTAACCATCACTAAAGGTCGTGGATATGTTCCAGCAGAAGAGAACCTGCCAAAAGACGCTCCTATTGGTGTTATTCCAGTTGATGCAATCTATACGCCTATCAAAAAGGTCGCATATTCAATTGAAAACACAAGGGTCGGTCAGCGTACGGATTACGAGAAACTGTCTATTGAATTAAAAACAGATGGTACAATTCACCCAGAAGAAGCTGTCAAAGAAGCGTCAAGAATTCTGATTCAACACTTGATGTTGATCACTGATGAAAATATAACCTTCAATGATTCTGCATCAGCTGAAGAAAATATTGTTGATGAGCATATTTTACACATGCGTAAATTGCTTAAAACTTCATTGGAAGATTTAGACTTATCTGTAAGAGCATACAATTGCCTTAAAGCAGCAAAGATCAATAGTCTTGGAGAAATGGTGAAATACGATACACACGAGTTGTTGAAGTTTAGAAACTTCGGTAAAAAATCTCTCGTGGAGATCGAAGAGTTGTTGCAAAATAAAGGATTGACATTTGGAATGGACTTGTCAAAGTACAAACTAGACGAGGCATAAATATATTTTATAATGCATTAACCAGTCCACGTATGTGTTGACGGTGATGCGATGATATTAAATTAATAAAATGAGACACGGAAAGAAATTTAACCATTTAGGTAGGAAAAAAGGCCACAGACGGGCGACGCTTATGAATTTGTCAAATGCATTGATTCAACACAAAAGAATCAATACAACCTTGGCTAAGGCAAAAGCACTACGCGTACATCTAGAACCAATTGTCACTAAATGTAAAACGAATACGACACACAGCAGAAGAGTTGTATTTAGTTATTTACAAGATAAATCAACTGTCAAAGAATTATTTGAAGAGATTTCAGGTAAAATCGCTGACAGACCAGGTGGTTATCTTAGGATCATAAAGACTGGATTTAGAAAAGGTGATGGTGCTGAAATGGCTATGATCGAGTTCGTGGACTACAATGACGTTTATACTGCTGGTGGTACTGGTGCAGGAGCTAAAAAATCAAGAAGAAGAAGAGGGAAGAAAAAAGCTGCTGGTGCTACAACTGCAGCAACTGCCGCTGCTACAGCTGCTTCCTCCGAAGAGGAATAGCAGTATCGAAAAATACAAAATACAAAGCCCTCCCAATCACCGTGATTTGGAGGGTTTATTTTATATACCTATTCCATATTTAGATAGACTAAAATCATATAAGTAATATTTCTATATTTGCCCTGAATTTCTAAACATTTATCGTGCAAGAAACCCCAAAAAAATCTGTGCTAATTCTAGAAGACGGTTTGGTCTTTGAAGGATTAGCAGCGGGAGCTGATGGTACAGCCTCAGGAGAAATATGTTTTACAACAGGTATGACAGGTTATCAAGAAGTGTTTACTGATCCTTCTTATAATGGACAAGTATTGGTTACTACAAATGCCCACATTGGAAACTACGGCATTAAGGACGAAGAGGTCGAATCTGACAACATTCAGATTTCTGCGTTGGTATGTAAAAATTTTACCAACCAATATTCTCGTCCAATGGCGTCAGAATATATTGATGATTACTTTAAAAAGAATAACATCGTCGTCATACACGGAATTGATACGCGCATGCTCGTCAGACACATCAGATCTAAAGGAGCTATGAATGCAATCATTTCTACTGATACAGAAAACATTGAAGCACTAAAATCACAACTCAGCACAGTGCCAAGTATGGATGGCTTGGAATTAGCATCTCATGTATCGACTAAACAGCCATATTTCTATGGAGATGAATCAGCAACTCATCGAGTAGCAGTATTAGATTTCGGAACTAAGAAAAACATCTTAAGATGTTTCTCAGAGCGAGATTGTTACCTTAAAGTATTTCCCGCTAAAACGTCTTTTGAAGAAATCAATAGCTGGAACCCTGATGGTTTCTTTTTCTCAAATGGTCCTGGAGATCCGGCAGCAATGGATTATGCTATTGCAACTGCAAAGAAAATTTTAGAGCTCAATAAGCCTGTATTTGGGATATGTCTAGGGCATCAATTGCTTGCTTTAGCAGTCGATATTCCAACGTATAAAATGCACCACGGACATAGAGGTATCAATCAACCTGTAAAAAACCTGGTCACTGGACTTTGTGAAATTACCAGTCAAAACCATGGTTTCGGTGTAAGCCCTGAAGCCATTAAAAATAGCGATAAAGTAGAGATAACCCACATGAATCTCAATGACGATACCATTGAAGGTATTCGCCTGAAAAATAAACCAGCATTTTCCGTTCAATATCATCCGGAAGCTGCACCTGGACCACATGATGCACGATATCTATTTGATCATTTCGTTGAATTAATTAAACAAGACAAAAGCTAAAAACCATGAGTGAAATTATTGATGTTCTAGCACGTGAAATATTAGATTCCAGAGGCAATCCTACAGTAGAAGTGGAGGTATTGACAGAAGAGGGATTTATTGGCAGAGCTGCAGTACCTTCAGGCGCTTCTACAGGTAAGTATGAGGCTGTCGAACTGAGAGATGGGGACAAAGATCGATTCTTAGGAAAAGGGGTCATAAATGCCTGCCAAAATGTAGAAAATACAATTAAAAATGGAATCATCGGCGTTGATGTGTTCGAACAGAAATACATCGATTCTTTGATGAATGAACTCGATGGGACAGAGAATAAGGGAGAACTTGGGGCAAATGCTATATTAGGTGTTTCATTAGCTGTTGCCAAAGCAGCAGCCGAAGAATCAAATCAACCATTATACAGATATGTAGGAGGTGTAAGTGCTCATGTTTTGCCAGTGCCAATGATGAATATCATTAATGGTGGTTCTCATGCTGACAACAGTATCGATTTTCAGGAATTTATGATTATGCCAGTCGGTGCAGATACTTTTTCAGGAGGCCTTAGAATGGGAGTTGAAATTTTTCACCACCTAAAGCAGGTGTTGAAGTCAAAGGGCTATTCTACAAATGTGGGAGATGAAGGTGGTTTTGCACCAAACATAAAATCGAATGACGAAGCTGTAGAAATTGTATTAAAATCAATTGAATCTGCTGGGTACAAGCCTGGTGATGAAGTGATGATTGCCATGGATGCAGCAGCGTCTGAATTCTATGATGCGGAGAAGAAGGCATATGTGTTTCATAAGTCAAGTGGTGATGAATTGAGCTCATCAGATATGGTAAGCTATTGGGAAGACTGGACAAAAAAATACCCAATTTTTTCGATTGAAGATGGGCTGGATGAAGATGATTGGAGTGGATGGCAAGACCTCATGAGTAGGATAGGTGATAATATCCAATTGGTAGGTGATGATTTATTTGTCACGAACACCAAAAGATTAGAAAGAGGAATAAAAGAAAAGTCAGCCAATTCAATTTTAATTAAGGTCAATCAAATAGGATCTTTATCCGAAACGATAGATGCAGTGAATCTTGCAAATAGAAATAATTTCACTAGTGTCATGAGCCATAGATCTGGAGAGACTGAAGATACGACCATTGCTGATTTGGCAGTTGCTTTGAATACTGGGCAGATCAAAACTGGTTCAGCATCAAGAAGTGATCGGATAGCGAAATACAATCAACTCCTCCGAATAGAGGAGGACTTAGTCGATCAGGCATATTATCCAGGTCGTTCTATTCTTAAATAAGCAGGATAATTGTTTATATTTGGAAAAACTTTAATGTGAGTACTACCAGAAAACTACTATTATCCTTCACAAAAGGCGGACATAAACTTTGGTTTAATAAGTATTTTCTAAGCTTTCTTATATTCGCAATCTATTTGTGCTTTTTTGATCAATACAATGTGTTCACACAAATCAAACTTTCCTCTACAATAAAAGAGTTGAAGAAGGAAAAAGAGCAATATCAAGAGCAATTAGTCGAAGCGTTGAAAGAGAAGAAGATGCTGGAAAAAGATGCTGACAGATATGCTCGCGAACATTATTATATGCACAAAGAAAGTGAAGACGTATATATCATTGAAGAAGTTAATTAATCAATCTAACCATGAGTGTTTTAGTAAATAAGAATTCCAAAATAATAGTACAAGGGTTTACTGGTAAAGAGGGTTCATTCCATTCTGGCCAAATGATCGAGTATGGTACTCCAGTAGTTGGTGGTGTCACACCAGGTAAAGGTGGTCAAGAACATTTAGGAAAACCCGTCTTTAATACAGTTGCAGAAGCTGTTGCTAAAGCTGGAGCAGATACGAGCATTATTTTCGTTCCTCCTAAATTTGCGGCCGATGCAATTATGGAAGCGGCAGATAGCGGAATCAAAGTAATTATTTGCATCACAGAAGGCATTCCTGTTCAAGATATGGTTAAAGTCTACGACTTTATTCAAGATAAAGAAGTGAGACTAGTTGGGCCTAATTGTCCAGGTGTAATAACTCCTGGAGAAGCAAAATGTGGTATCATGCCTGGCTTTATCCATAACCCTGGTCGCATTGGAATTGTATCCAGATCAGGCACACTCACCTATGAAGCTGTTGATCAAGTAACAAAGGCAGGGATGGGTCAATCCACTTGCATTGGAATTGGTGGAGATCCCATTGTCGGAACGACCACTAAAGAAGCAGTTGAGCTTTTAATGAATGATCCAGATACTGATGGTATTGTCATGATTGGCGAAATAGGTGGAGGTATGGAAGCCGAAGCAGCACATTATATAAAAGAACACGGAACCAAACCTGTCGTAGGATTCATCGCTGGTCAAACAGCTCCAAAAGGTCGTACAATGGGCCATGCTGGCGCAATCATAGGTGGTGAAGACGATACAGCTGAAGCTAAAATGCGCATTATGCGTGAATGCGGTATTCATGTCGTTGAATCTCCCGCCGATATAGGTTCGACTATGAAAAATGCCTTGTCTTGATCAAAACAGTCTTCATTTGGTAGATGGTGCCTTTATTAGCACATACACGTACACTATCTGCTTCTGAATAGAGTATAACTGAATTTAATTATTCAAGCCCATCTGGTCTATTCATCAATTGAAAAATAAACAAGCAACTTTGTGAAATAAGTTCTAGCTTTATATCTAAATCTACTTTGTCAGCATGAGATACTCACCCGTACTTCTTGTTCTGCTGTATTCAAACGTATGTGTCACTCAACTCTACGTCAATGAAGCAATGCCCTCAAACAAGACAGTTATAACAGATGAATCTGGTCAATACGATGACTGGATTGAAATTTTTAATAGTGGCAGCTCAGCAATAGATCTCCAAAGCTACTATCTCAGCGATAATCCTTCAAATCTAACCAAATGGGAAGTTTCTGCATCGGTGATTATACCACCTGCAGGATTTAGATTATTCTGGGCAGATGAAGATCAATCGCAAGGAGATACGCACACCAATTTTAAATTGAGTGCAACAGGAGAAACCATCTATCTGTCAAGTCCGTCAGGCGTACTGATCGATTCTTTACAATTACCGGAAATGCAAGACGACTTTTCATTCGGTAGAGTTACAGATGGTTCGTCAGCCTTATCAAATTTTTCATCATCCTCTCCCAATGATACAAATGACAATGGTGTTTCAAGAGTGTCTCAGGTTTTCTTTTCTATTCCAGGTGGAGTGTATAGCAATGCGGTGTCTTTAAGCTTAACTACTGGCACAAGTGGAGCCACAATTCGATATACGACAAATGGAAGTGAACCAACAAGCTCTTCGCCGATATATACGTCCGCCATCAATATCTCAAATGTAAATACGATCAGAGCCAAAGCATTCAAGAGCGGATTTGAAGAAAGTTTGACTAGCTCTCAAAGTTATTTGGTAGGAGTCAGCCATACCTTACCAATCGTTACCATCAATACGGCTCCAGCTAATCTTTGGGATGATGAGATTGGTATTCACGTTGAAGGCACGAATGGCATCTCTGGTAATTGTTCGGGCACAGCTAAAAATTGGAATCAACCATGGGAAAGACCAGCGAATGTTCAATTCTATGATGAAAATGGTGTTTTTGGATTTAATATTGATGCAGGCCTATCAATTGCTGGAGGTTGTTCTAGAAACAACACGCAAAAATCTTTAAACATTGAAACAAAAAGTCTGTATCCTTCAGAAAATATACCGTATCAACTTTTTCCATCTCGTGACCAACATGAATTTCGTAGGTTCAAGCTTAGAGCTGGAGGAAATGATTGGGGCTTATCCGCATTAAGAGATGCATCCACACATCGATTCGTAGAAAATGAAGTTGATATCGATATTCAATCTGTCCGAACTGTTATCGTCTACTTGAATGATGAATATTGGGGTGTCATGAATATTCGTGATGTCCATAGCGAACATTCAATCAACTTTAAACATCCGAAAGTTGATAAAGATTCTTTAAACATTTTTAGGGCAGGAATATATACACCTGTGAACATTTATGATTTTCAATTGTCAGAAGGACAAGCTGATGACTTCTTTGCAGTTTATAGTTACATTGCTTCAAATGATCTTTCGATCCAAGCACATTATGATTTTGTAAAAAGCAAAATTGATATTAATGAATTTATTAATTATCAACTGCTCAATATATTTGTAGCTAACACGGACTGGCCCTCTAACAATCTTGATATTTGGCACGAACAAAATGGTAAAGCAAGATGGTTGTGTTATGACACTGATTTCGGGATGGGTAGGCAACAATCTGGTTCGAATCCAAGGACTGCAAATCCTCCAGATTTTAGTGCTATATCAAATGCCACTCAACAAGTGTTAACTGGATGGCCTAATGATAAAGGAGCTACTTTAATTCTGACCAAACTACTTCAGAATAGTGATTTTAAAAATGAGTTTATACAGCGATATGCTAGTCAATTATCCATTTTATTTACCGCTTCAAGGACAACTGGAATTGTCAATGATTTACGAAATACTATGGCTCCAGAGATGCAGGGCCAATTGAGTAAGTACAATTTAAATGGAAGAAATTTGGCAAACTGGCATGCCGATGTAGATGTTGTTGTTAGCTGGTTAACCCAACGGCCTACTCATGCCTACAATAATATTCGAAACTTTTTTGGCTTAGGCGGAACATACAATTTATCGATACCAGTAAGCGCCTCAGCAAATGGTAGAGTCCTACTTAATGAAAATGAATATTTAGCTCCTTTTAATTATTCAGGTACTTATTTTGATGGTATCCCATTGGTGCTGACTGCAGTGGCCAATCCTGGCTATCGTTTTTCTCACTGGCAAGAGACCGGTAATACAAGTGCAAGAATTAGCGTAAGCTATGCAACAAATAAGACACTAACTCCAATCTTTATTCCAGCGGATGATATTGTCATCAATGAGATCCACTACAATCCCTTGGGCTCTTCAGAGAACGGTGAATTTATTGAAATTTATAATCCTGGAGCCTTTCCAAGAAATTTAAGCGGCTTGGTTTTTTCAGATGCCATTTGCTTTGAATTTCCAATAAATACAATAATCCAAGCAGATGAATATATTGTGATAGCCAATGATGCCTCAGTCTATGAAGGCAATGGTTATCAAGTGTTCGAATGGGAAGAATCAAATTTAAGTAATGGTGGTGAACACATAGAAATTGCAACACAATCAGGATTTGTCATTGATAGTCTTACCTATAATGATGGTGCTGGTTGGTCAAAGACAGCGGACAATGGGTTCTATAGTTTAGCACTTTTAAATCCTGCAATAGATAATGGACAAGGAAGTTCTTGGGACGTGCAATCTGTCTATGCCACACCAGGAGCAGTAAATCAATTTTTGCCTTACGATACGTATCACCTGCAATCAGATATTGTGATAAATGAGATCCATTACCATCCGTTTGATAGCATTACTCCAGCAGGAGATACACTCGTGAGTAAGAACTATGAATTTATCGAACTAAAAAATTTGACCAATAACGCCATAAGTCTTGATGGAGTTGCCCTAACCAGAGGAGTTGTTTTTGAATTTCCAGCAGATGCAGTCATTCCACCTAATGGCTTTGTTGTCGTGTCTGAAGATTCTCTGCTCTTTTTTGAACGATACAATTTTTATCCAATGGGCGTTTATAAAGGCAAACTGTCGAATAGCGGTGAACTCATATGGCTGTCTGATCAGTCTGGAACTTTACTTGATGCCGTAAAGTACGATGACGCGTTTCCATGGGATACACAGACCGATGGTGGCACACAGGATTTTAGCCTGGCTTTAATAGATCCATCCTTCCCTAACGATACATACATCAATTGGAGGCGTCAATGCAGTACACTTCATACTCCTGTAGAGGAAAATGATTTTGATTGTTTTAGTGGCCAAATTTTTACAGGCCTGACCATTAATGAAATTCATTACAACCCTACAGGAGGAGAAAATTTTCAGTATATCGAATTGTATAATGCTTCATTCACAATTATCCAATTAGAAGGAATGACATTTTCTCATGGGGTGAATTTCACTTTTGGAAATACACTTATGTTTCCAGGTGGATATGTTGTCATAGCAAAAGATTCCACCACGTTCCATAACACATACGGCTTTGCACCAGATGGAGAATTTGAAGGTACATTGAGCAATACAGGAGAGAGGATTAGACTTCTAGACTTTTTTGCAAATGAGATCGATGATCTTGTATACAGTAACGTCGCACCATGGGAGTCTCAGGCAGCTCAAGGAGCTCATAGCTTGGCGCTCTTAGACCACACTCTTGACAATGCATTAGCCAGTTCTTGGTGTATACAAGATGTTAATATCACTCCGAAACAGGCTAATTCATTTGGAGATTCTGATGGTGATGGACTGTCAGATTGTGATGATAATTGTTCAATTTTGGACAACGCTTTAATCGGAACAGCGTGTGATGATGGGGATCCATGTACATCAGGTGAAACATACAGTGCGGACTGTAATTGTACGGGAGGTGTTTTTCAAGATTCTGATAATGATGGCGTTTGCGATTTAAATGATCAATGCAATGGTCTAAATGATTCTCTCATTGGGACTCCGTGCAGCGATGGTGACCCTTGTACTATTGGTGAGACATTTAATGCTAACTGTCAATGTGCTGGTGGTATTGAAACAGATGTCGACAATGATGGTATTTGCGATGCCATTGACCCATGTCCGAATTTCAATAATAACCTAATTGGACAACCTTGTGAAGATGGAATTCCATGTACAATGGGTGAGACCTATAATGCAAACTGTGAATGTACTGGAGGCGTTTTGCAGGATATTGATAATGATGGTGTGTGCGATTCAGTTGATCAATGTACAGGTATAAATGATTCAATCATAGGTACATCATGTAATGATTCAAATCAATGTACGGCCAACGATCAATACAACACTTCTTGTAATTGTGTAGGTGAACAAATTCCAGATACTGATAACGATGGATTTTGTGATTCCATAGACCAATGTCCAATGTTTGATGATAATTTGATTGGTCAACCGTGTGATGACGGCATCATTTGCTTTGTTGGAAGTACTTGGGACGAAAATTGTAATTGTACTGGTGGTGCATTCGCTGATACAGATAGTGATGGAGTTTGCGATCCATTGGATATTTGCCCGGGGTATGATGACAACGAAGACCTGAATAATGATGGCTTACCAGATGGCTGCGAAACTTGTGTAGATTATATCACAGAAACCGCCAACCCTATTATCTCGCTTGATAGGTCAGCTAATATTAGCATTACGACTAACGGAAGAGTATTTATAGGAAATATTGATTATAAAGCAGGAGAAGAGATCAATCTGATGAGTGGTTTTGAAGTCAAAGTTGGTGCAGTGTTTCATGCATATATTGCTCCTTGTAATTAAATAGGAATAATATTGAAATGACACCAAAGCTGGCGCAATCTTTTATGTCATGTAACTATTTATCTGCATCCTTCATTATTGATTTCAAAGGATGTATTTACTGTTATATCAGAAAAAGAGTGGGATGAACAGAAGATGCACTATATGCTCATTAATGTTTGAAGTTGATTTTATAGCCTGTAAGTATCAGAAGTTGTAACTAAATGTAATCCAGTACTCCCCAAATCCGACACCACCTATTTCTCTAACCTCCTCGTCAAGATTAAAAAGCAACATGATACCGCCTTTCCATGCTCCAAAACCTTGCTCATAACCACCACCTACCATAGGATAGGTAAATGTATCCCTGAACGGTTGGCCCGCAAGTTGAGTATCACCATCATAAGAGGATAAATTGTATTCTCCTTGAAGGAAAAACTGTTGGAGAATGGTAACTCTACCAAATAAACCAGTTCCATAGCTAAAAAGACTAATGTCTGACGCATTTGGGATGCCGATTATATCATAAAATGTCTTTACGTGTACACCTGCTGCAAATGCATCTGCAAATTTATAGCCTGCCATCACTTTCCCGGACACAGTAAAGCCACTGCCAAAAGCACCACCTGAAAAGCCTATATTTCCTATATTAAAGCTATATGCAAGCTTATCAGATACAGGAACATCCTCGGTCTGAGCCCTTCTATCGTTACGAGTCCTACCTGTTCTTGTCAGCTGAGCGACAATATTATCCGCAAGAAAAAGGGTTAGTAGAGTAAGGAGTATCACTTTCTTAACCGTCATTATACTGTTCATATGGGCAAAATTATACAAAATGTCAGATATAAGTATAATACGAGAACATTGGTATTTTTGTTGTTGTTTATGTTTGAATAGTCCTATTTCATTGAAAATACTATGTAAATTTGTCCAGAACATATTCGTAATCAATTAGTTATTATTTGAACCGAGATTTTTACATATTGATTTACTTAGTCGGCATAATGCTGACTTCAACTCTAAATCTTCACGCCCAAAGCTCTCCTTTGGCATCCATTGACACATATGCTGTCTTGGAGTTAAAAAATTTGATTCCAACAGGAAAAAAGTCATTACAAGGCAGTACGACTCTTAATTTGGGTGATTACGGAAAGCATGAATTAATTTTAGAAGAAAATATCCTGTTTGATTCGGACTATTCATTGTTGGTCCAGTCTGCAAAGGGCATACAAAAAAGCAACAGTAGAGATACAAGAACCTACTCAGGTACGCTAGCGAAATATCCAAAATCGATCGTTTCGTTGACAGTAGGAGATGACTTCATTTATGGTTTTATTCGGACTGACAAAGAAGAGATTAATATAGAACCTTTACGATATTATGAGCATTCAGCTGCTAAGGATGCTGTAATTGCATACAAGACATCTGATCAGCAACATCAGCACGCCATGCATTGCGGATTGGATAGAAAACTCGAAGCCCAATTTATCCATCAGGCAGATGAAGTTGTAGAAAACAAATCACAACTAGAAGGCTGCATCGAAATTGATATGGCTATTGCTTCAGATTTCAGCATGTTTCAATTCTATGGAAGTGTAGAAGAAGTGCAAAATCATGCCATCGCGATTCTTAATGCGGCACAATCTAACTACGATACAGAATTTAATGACGAAATAAGATTTAACCTAATCGAACAGTTTGTCTCGACATGTGAGACATGTGATCCTTGGTCAAGTACGACAGATTCTGAAACTCTGCTGAATGAATTTAGAACGGAGACTGATATTTGGACTCAAACGATTGATCAGGCATCTCTATGGACCAAAAGAGATTTAGTCAGAAATAATAACAATGCTGCAAATGGATTGGCATTCGTCAACACAGTATGCACAGAATACGCGACTTTGGTAGTAGAGGATAATGATACTGGCCAACGAAAACGTGTTTTGTTTGCGCATGAACTTGGGCACAACTTCGGAGCATCTCACGATGATGAAAATACAAATTTCATCATGTCGACGCCTTTGGTGGAAACAAACGAATGGTCTACAGAATCAATCGCAACAATCAACAGAAGATATTTACGATTCCTATGCTTATCGTCCTGCGATAGATCGGAAAATGTCATTGCAGATTTTGATGCGCAATTCATCGGTAATTGTGCGCCTGTGCAAGTACAATTTCGAAATCTATCTGTTGGTATCATCGATAGTGTCCGATGGATATTTCCAGGAGGTACTCCTTCTCAATCCACTGATCTAGAACCAAGAGTCATCTATAATGTGGGTGGAGATTTCGATGTGCAATTGACAGTATATGGATCCAATGGGACTGCAGACGTCAAAGAATTAAGATCAGCAGTCAATTTTTCTCAAGCGCCAGAATCAGATTTTGAATATACCTTAATGGCTGAAAATATTGTCAGTTTCAAAGTGAAGAATACAGATCAAAGTGCTGACTATGAATGGGATTTTGGAGACGGATTCACCAGTAAGGCAACCGAAGTGACCCACTCATTTTTGACCACTGAGAATATTGAAGTGACACTAACTGCATCCAATAATTGTGGTACAACGTTTACCACAGAACCCATCGAGTTTAATGCAAATCCGCCAGTCGCAAATTTTTCAAGCACTGACATATTTGTTTGTACAGATGAGTCTTTACAATTCATTAATCTATCTGAGAATGCAGAATCAGTTCAATGGTTTTTTCAAAATGGATCTCCAACCACAAGTATTGATGACAACCCTGTTGTACGTTTTTCAGATCCCGGTTCTTATTCTGTAGCACTACTTGCCATCAATGATTTTGCAAGAGATACAATCGAAATAAGTTCTTACATTTCTGTAGATCCAGAACCTGTGTCTAATTTCAATCTCGAACAAGTAGGGGATACCATTCACTTGGAATTCGATAGTCAGTTTGCCAGAGGATTGTTATGGGATTTTGGTGATGGAAATACATCCGGTGATTTGAATCCAACTCACATCTATACTGAACCAGGCACCTACATTGTGACGCTGCTTGTGGAGAATTTCTGTTCGACAGATTCTC
This sequence comes from uncultured Saprospiraceae bacterium, assembly GCA_937997635.1. Taxonomy (GTDB): domain Bacteria; phylum Bacteroidota; class Bacteroidia; order Chitinophagales; family Saprospiraceae; genus CALFUK01. Next base: position 27,925 of record CALLFA010000149.1, read on the forward strand.
ATACAAGAGAAGTCATTGTTACAGAGAATTTACCTACCGCAGATTTTTCACAGACATCAGAGGTAATTTGTGCTGGAAGTTCAGTCTTATACAGTAATAATTCAACAGAAGCAACTTCTTTTCGATGGGAATTTGAAGGAGGTGTGCCTTCTCAATCTACAGAAGAAAATCCAGTGATCGTATATGGGACTACTGGTATTTTTGATGTTTCATTAACTGCTATAAATGCAGATGGCGAAACAACAATTCTAAAAGAACAAACAATAGAAATAATAGAAGTCCCGATAGCGGATTTCAATATTGATCAACGCGATAATACAATATCTTTGTCAGGATTGAATTCAGGTTTATCGCCAAGTTGGGATTTTGGTGATGGTAATACATCCACAGATGTAAACCCAACTCATGAATACAGCCAAGGAGGACAATTTATTATTACACTTACAATCTCAAATGATTGTGGAACAGATTCAGTACAAAAAGCAGTCATCATTGAATCAAATGAATTGAACTCTAGCTTTTCTGTTTCTTCTCGAAATATATGTGAAGGTAGTGCTGTATCCTACGCCGACTTAACTGATGATGCTGACGAACGCACCTGGATTTTTGAAGGCGGTTTACCAAACCAATCTACAGATGCTAATCCAACAGTCTTGTATATTCAAGATGGAAGGTATAGTGTAACGCTGATTACCAAAAATGATGTCAGCACAGATACCCTCGTATTGCCTAACCACCTTACAGTAGCAAGTTTGCCAACGGCGGATTTTAACTTTTCAGTTACAGATAGTACTGTCACATTTACAAATAATTCTGACTCATTTTCTGAGTTGTCGTGGACATTTGGAGATCAAACAGGATCCGCAGATTCAGATCCAGTACATACCTATGCTGCTCCTGGCACATATACTGCGACATTGACCGTCAGTAATTCATGCGGTTCTGATGCATTAACCGAAAGTATTACAATTGAAGAACCAATCTTGTCAATAACTGAAATGCTAGCTGACAGCGTTGATTTTTCAATTGAAAATGAAGCGGTTTGTCAAGGACAAGCATTTGTCGTACAAAACAATACTCCTGTATTCGATGATGCCTTCTGGTTAGTTGATGGACAAGACACAATTGAGACTGATTCTATTCTCATTCAAGACAGTGGTTTGCATACCATTTCATTGGTTGTTAATATAGATTCTATTGCGATTATACAATCAAAAGAAGTAAACGTCATTGGGGTTCCAACAGTAGACTTTAGTGCTAAACGTACTGGTTTTGACAACGAACTAGAATTTACAAATGGCTCTGAAAACGCTAACAGATTTTTATGGACGTTTGAAGATCGATTCAGTTCTGTTTTTGAAAATCCTTCTCATATTTTTTCTCAAGATACCATTCAGACAGTGTCACTACTGGCTAGCAATGCATGCAGTAGTGCCATCATTAATAAAGAAATTGACTTACGTGTGACCGATCAACCGCAAGCGATAATCGATGTTTCGAATGGTGAGATTTGCTCAGGCGAAGTCGTTACATTTGAATCTTTAGATACGATACCTTCAGATGTCACTTGGATTTTAGAGGGAGTTTCAGATTTTGATAATTCAGATGATGTGGTGTCTGTGGAATACAATAATGCCGGACTGTATGATGTCATGCTTATTGTCGATAACATTAATGGTAGTGACACATTGTTACTCAATGATCATATAACAGTGACCCAATCAGTAGAAGTAGAAGTGTCCTCAAGTGTTGAAGATTTAACAGTGAATCTTACAGCCACACAAGCGGACAATGGTACTTATTTTTGGGATTTGGGCGACGGTGCTGGAGTCGCAGGTTCTGCAGTTTCATATACCTATGAGGAAGCTGGTAGTTATCAAGTCACTCTTGTTTTTCAATCAGAATGTGGGATTCAAGTGATACAAACAGATGTTGTAGTGGAAGAAGAAATCGCTGAAACAGATAATGCAAATGAAACTGTTCCTTTGCCAGTGGCTTCATTTGTACAAACAAACACCTTTCTCAATCCAGGAGGGCGTATTTTGTTTAGTTCAACATCAACAGAAACGACTAATGTAGAATGGTTTTTTGAAGGCGCAAGTCCTGCTTCAAGTACATCAGAAACAGTAATTGTCCAATATGATGCAGTCGGCGTTTTTGATGTCATGTTAATTGCTTCCAATGAATTTGGTTCTGATACCTTAATACAAGAAGATTTCATAACAATAGCAGAGAATAATTTAACATCCAATCAAACAGAATCGAGATCACTGTTAGAATCAACACAATCTCTGAGCGACCTTGATGTACAGATATTTCCAAATCCTGTTGTTGAACAAGTTTCTGTCAGCTTGCATTCTCCTTCAGATCAAACAGCAAATGTCAATTTGTTCTCTATAAATGGCTCTCAAGTATATTCAGAAGAATTAATCTTATCAAAAGGAGCTAATCAACAGACGATTAACATTGCTAATCTTCCTTCTGGTACATACATTCTTTCAATTATATTAAGAGAAGAGGCCATTCAACAAAAGATAATTAAGAGATAACTCGTTAGCTTAGTATCCATAAACTGGACATATGCCCTTTTTTCTGAATCTTCATACTTCTAATAGGTATATTTCTACTTTAGCAGTCCTATGCTTTGTAGTACTACCTAGTGTGATTTCAGCTCAGAATGATTGTGTACTCATCGAATCTATTGACATCATTGACAATGAAACACAAGCAATTAGTTTTACGATTTCTGACGTCCAATTGGATGATCTTGCAGACCCTAATCAAAGCATTACATCCATACAGATAGAATTCAATCATGAAAAAGTGACAGATCTCGATGTCTCATTGATGAGCCCATCTGACCAACAAGTTGACCTTATCGGGCCAATAACTGGATCTAATGTTTTGACAAGTGGTATACCTGGGTGGGCAATAGAGTTCATACCGTGTGCAGTTCCAGCAGATCCCGATCCCAGAATTAATGATGATGTCTATTCGAATCTTCTCAACTGGGAAAATTTTCAGTTTTATAATGGTTCCTATTACCCATTTAACGGTTGTCTTGAAGATTTTAATATTGGACCTGTTAACGGCCAATGGACTCTTATTGTCCGTGATGGTTTTCGATTTGATAATGGAATGATAACGTCGATCAAAATCGTTTTTGCGGAACCTGAAGGACTTAATTTTAGCGTATGTGAAGCAAATGCCGGTATATTTGATGATCCTGGTGATTTCAACAATCCTAAGCTTTTTTGCGATTTTAAGAATGACCTGAATTTGATTGGTGATTTTATGATTTCTAGTTTTCGAAGACCAGACAATGAATATAATTACGATTTCATCATCGCAGATTTGATTACTGAAGACATAATAGCTGTTCAAGATGGAACCCAAGGCCCTAACCTTATGTCAAATATTGAATTTCCTCTTGGAGATTATCAAATATGCGGATTGTCTTATATTGAAGATGATAGAGCAACCATTCTAAATGAATTGAATAACGGAAATTTAATAGACTTTCGAAATTTTATTGATGCAGTACCATCTCCTGTATGTGCTGATGTAACAGAATTTTGTTTGACAATTTCGAAATTGCCAATTGCCAATACGGTGCCATTGGATACTGTCATTTGTACTGGAGGAGAGTTTAGACTTGAAGATTCTAACGGTCTTGTACAAAGATATTTAGGGCCAATCCAAAATGACTCTATTCAGGTTGGTGCTCAAGCATGTGATTCAGTTGTCATTGTTAATATTCAACAAATCGACTTTGTCGCAAGAATAAGCACTGACACGGATACCATCATTAATTGTGTCATGGATACCATTGTACTAGGTTCATCAATGTCACAAGTGAACAGTCCACCTGAACGATTGTGGTCAACTGTTGATGGTGAAATTATAGGTGACAACACGATGCAACAAATCATGACAAACACACCAGGTACCTATACACTGATCATTAGTAGCGATCAAGGTTGCATTGATACGACGAGCATAATCATTGGACAAAACATGGATCAAGCAGTTGTGAACTTAGAGGCAGACGGGATCATCACATGTGAAAATAATGTTGTAGAAATAAGCGCTGATTCACAAGAACAACTATTTAATCCAAGATGGCAAGGACCTGATGTTGATGATGATGCTTTTACAACACAAGTATTCGATGAAGGTCTTTACATATTTACAGCGGATTTTGATAATGGATGTAGTTTCTTAGATTCCATTCTTGTAGAAAAAGACATAGAAATCCCTGCCTTCACAGTTGACCCAGTCTTGGTCGGTTGTAGAGCACAGCTTCAATTTGCCAATAATATGGTACCACAAGGTGCCAGCTGGATTACACCAAGTGGAGAAGCATTGGCTGAGGTGATGCCAACTGTCTCTGAACAAGGCGTATACGAACTGATTGTTGAATCTCAAAATGGCTGTATTGATACTGTAGACGTAGACATATTTTTTGAGCCACCTGTTGATACCATACAGATTGTCGGAGCAGATTTGACATGTGTAGATAGGTCTACTGTGCTTAGCATAGAGGGCCAGACAATATTTGAGATTATTTCTTGGGAAGGCCCTGATTTTTTTGAATTAGCAGATAGCGTTACTGTCTCTGCATTAGGTACTTATACCGTACGTACACAGGATGAAGATAATTGTCCTGGCATCGGTGAATATGAATTGTCAACTGACACTCTTCCGCCCTTTATAGAGATTAGTGGGAATGTGTTGGGATGTACTGCTGCAGAAACGACACTGACAGCAGATATTGCTGGTTTGATGAATCCAATAGAATGGGAAGGTCCAAATTTTCAGGAAGCAGGATTTGTTGCGGTGGTTTCCGAAGTAGGGGAGTACAGAGCCATGACGATAGGAGATAATGGATGTGTAGGTGTAGATACTTTTTTGTTATCTCGTGAGGAGCCCTTTGAGGTTACCGTGAGAGATACCTTGATAAATTGTGATTTAACTGCTGTTCGAGTCGAGGCAGAAATTTCAATTATCCCAGAACAAATACAATGGGATGGACCCGATGGTTTTTCATCAACAGAACCAATAGTTGAGATCGAACAAATAGGGCAATATTTTCTGACAGTTACTGGTGCCGATCGATGCAATGTTGTTGATACTGTGCAAATTGGATTGAGAAGTGCAGACATCTCATTTAATGGTTCTGATGATGATTTTGTTATTGACTGCGATGCCGATTCAATACAATTGAGTGTTGGAATTTCTGGTGCAGCAGAATCCATTTTTTGGATAACAGAATCGCTAGATATTTTGACAGAGTTTGAGCCAGTGGTGTTTGAAGCTGGGACTTACCAAGTCGAAGCAGAGGATGCTTTTGGCTGTACGATAGATACAAGTATTGTTGTTCGATCAGATACCTTATCCCCCGTCATTGAGATAGATCGAGTTGGCACATTTGTGTGCGAGCAAAACGAAGTAACATTGACAGCCAATATAGATATGGTAGGCAGTCCAATTGTTTTGTGGCTCGGAGACAATGGTCCTTTGCCAGATCAAGACAATTTAATTCAGACTGTTGATGAGCCTGGGACATATACGGTTCGTGTGTTTAATCCGAGCAATTCCTGCTTTTCTCAAGAAGAAATTACATTAGTAGAAGAAGACAATACCTTTACAGATCTTGAATTCGATTTTGTGAATCCATGTGGAGATGAGCCAACTGGAGCTGTTCAAGTTATCAATTTTGAAGGAGGAGAAGGGCCCTTCCAATTGAGTTTGGATAATGATGCTTTCGAACAGACCGACCAGATTGGCGGATTGCCTGCTGGCTCATATGAACTCTTTGCAAGAGATATAAATGGTTGCGCATTTTCTAAACCATTTGAGTTAGAGCAAGCCACAGAAATTGACGTCAGTTTGCCGGAAGAGATTTCAGTAACATTCAATGATTTAGTGGAGTTAGGTATAGATACTACTGGCTTGAATATTATCGACATTATCTGGGGGCAGGACAATCAGTTTTTAACAAATGGGGAAGATTCCATTAGTTTTCAAGCTCAAAATGATGCGACAATACAACTCTTTTTAAGAACAAGGGAAGGGTGTGAAAGCTCTTCAAGTGTAGATGTTTTTGTGACAATTATCAGTTCAGAAATATATTTACCCACTGCTTTTATGCCGTCTAGTGATATAAATAATTTGTTCCAATTTGGTGTAAATCAAGGAATTACAACAGTTTTACAGTTCAACATCTTTGACAGATGGGGCAACATGGTCTACAGTATTGCCAATACACCAGCAAATTCTGATTATGGCTGGGATGGTAGATTTAATGGTGAATTAGCAGAGCAGGATACCTATGCTTTTTGGGCTGAACTGCAATCAATTGATGGTGAAGTAGAGGAAGTGTCTGGCACATTTTATCTGTTTAGATAAGAGAAGTGAGTATTGTTAATTTATAAGACACATTTGTTTGTTAAACTTTCGTTTACAACCCTTCTTTTAGGTATTTTTACCCTTGCAACTTGGTAATGAGGGTATTTGTCTTTTTACTTAAATGAGTAAGTATAGTGTATAGGTTATTAATTGCATTTGTTGTATATATAAGTGTCTGTATTTCAGCTGCTTCGTCGCAAAGTGATTATCTGTGCGATTTTAGCACACCGCTCTGTAATCTGCAGTCTCTAGTCACAGGGACTCCAGTAGACATGCCGTCACCAGACAATTATCCCAATAAAGCTGGAATTGAAGCTTCTGCTGTCTCAGGACTATTTTCGGATTCTGGAGGACTTTTCCCAAAATTATCTAATTATTTCAACAATACACTTGGTAGAAACGGTTGGCCAAGTCCCTTAGATACGCCTACTTGTGGAGGTGGTGCTTTTGGATTATCAAATCCTATCATTTATACAATAACTGCAACAGACTCTAATCCACGTATTGTTTTTGACTTTTTTAGATGTTTGCTTACTCCAAATGGAACCAAAGGATTTCAATTAGCCCTGATCAAAGGTTGTCAAGTGCCTGAACTTATAGATTGTCATGAAGAACAAGGTGTTGATAATCTCTCCGTAACATTATCGATTGATAATGCTGAAATAGGAACAGAATACTATCTGATTATTGATGGATATGATGGTTCGATTTGCACCTATGAGATAAAAAGTATTGAAGGCTTTGTCAAAGATAATGTCAGCCCGATCAAAGATGTCACCTTTAATGATGAGAGTCTGTCTACAGAAAGAGTGATGTGTAGTAATGAAAGTGACCCACTTTTGATCATTGATAGCGACAACAGTAACGCTGTAGTTAATTCTGTTTGGAAAATATTTGATGAAAATGGTTCACAATTCGGAAGGACGATAAATAAGTCAAGCCAATTTCTAAAGTTGCCAGATGAAGTCTTAGAAAATGCTGGAAGATATACCTTTGAAACAGTATTAGAAAACCCTTGTTCTGAAGCTCCTGAAATTCCATTCGTTGGAAGTTTCGAAATTCTGGAAAATGTGGCTTCTCAGTCACTGACTGTTGATTTTTGTGGACCAGGTCCATTCGATACGCTTGGTCTTGTCTTTACAGCATCAGGACAACAACGCGAAGTATTCAACGCTGGTACTGCCTGTGAATCAACAGCAGAAGTTAGTGCCATGATTTTAAATATAGATAATCCAAGTTTGATTATAAATAACTGCAACGAGATAGAATTTGTTGGAAATATTATCGATGAAGCCTCTGTGAATCCAACATTCATATGGATGGATGAAAACGGAAATGCAATTGATGATGGTAATGCAAATGACCGTATTTTTAACTTCTCTGAAGATGGTACATATTCTTTGGATATAGAACTCACTGGTTTTGTTGAAACCTGCACGTTTCCAATTGGAGAAATTGTCGCGGAATTTAATCCCTCTTCTTTTAATATGACATGCCAGCCAATTGATTCAGAATCTATTTCTATTGCCTGGGATGCTGTAAATCGTGCTGAATCATACACGGTAACTGCCAATGGGATGTCACAAGATTTTATGGCGCAAGAATTGTCAGGTGTCATTTCTGGGCTTCCAAGACAATCCACAGTAAATGTAGAAGTCGTAGCTAATTTGCCAGGAAACTGTAAAGCGATTGCACAATCATCATGTACCACACTGTCTTGCGATGCGACGCGATCATTCAGCTTTAGCTCTTTGATGCAAGATACCGTCGTATGTCTGAATGAAGCTCAGTCAATCATACAG
>CALLFA010000150.1 GCA_937997635.1 uncultured Saprospiraceae bacterium
AAAGGACTACGTATTGAAGCGAATCCTCCATTATTTTCCAAAGATACTTTACCCTTGAATAAGATGGTTTCGTCTGTTGATGATAATTCACTTTGAGATAATCCTCCCATAACACCATCATTGACCACGTACCAATCATTGGTGCCTTTTCCTCCACCGAAGTTGATGTCTAAACTATTGGCGTTCATTGTGAGCATCATAAAAATTATGTTGATAATAATCATTGAGTCAAATAGTTATTAGTAAAAGGATATAAGTCACTAATTGTTTACCACGGCAAGAGTTTCAGAGATCAAATAAATAAGATAAGTTCTGAAATTGTACGATACGAATTGAAATTTAAAATAGTTAGTTGACAACAAATTCAAATGAGATTAGGTACAGAGCCGTAAGTTTTTGGTTGAATAAATAGTTGTAAAAATGAACATATTCAATGAGCTAAGTTTGTAAGCTTCAGAGAAGCGATATATAACTAGCAGTTCTAGTAAATTCAAGTGATTTAGCTTCGGAGAAGCGACATATCATCTTTTACTATTATGATGAATAAGACATTAAAAAATTAATCTATATGTCGCTTCTCCGAAGCTCAGATACTTTTTCTAGGTTATTTCTAGTTTTATGTCACTCCTCCGGAGCTGGTTTTCAGCGACCGATGCCAAATAGGTGACAACTTACAACAGCAAATGTTTTTACAGTTTCAATTCTTCTGACAATTAAAGAACATAAAATGATACCGAACAAAATATTTTTATCCCGATAGACACCCAATAAGCTTTAAAGTAGGTTATATAGGTAAATACAATTGAATTTGGAAGAAGACAACATACTCATACAAAAATGTCAACTCGGTGAGCGGGAAGCGCAGAGATGGCTGTATGACAAATACTATCTCTACCTATACAACATTGTATTGCGATATGTGAGAGGTCATCATGACACAGAGGATGTTGTTTCAGAAATATTTATCAGAATTTTTAAACATATACATACGCTTAAAACGACTGAAAATGAAGGTTTAAAACGATGGATTAAGACAATTGCAATTAATGAAGCATTGCGGTTTATGAAAAAGAAGCAGCGACTTGTATTTACAGACGAAGATCATGCATTCGAGCATTTAGCAATAATTGAATCAGCAGTCGAGGAACCAAATGTCGACCAAATTAGAAAGATCATAGATCAAATGCCAATCGGCTACCGAACGATTTTTTTGATGAATGTGGTCGAAGGCTTGAGCCATACAGAAATAGCAGAGCATTTGGAGATAAGCAGAAATACGTCAAAATCGCAAATGCTAAAAGCTAGAAAATTCATACAACATAAACTGAATAAAGATGAATCAAGACAGTTTAGATAAGAAATTTAAAGACATCCTTGGAAAGTTGGATGAGCAAGATACTCTTGAAGCGATGAGTCGCAAAGAAAGCGTTTGGAGGAAAGTGTCTGAAGATAAAAAAGGAAAGAAAAGAAACTATTTGTGGTTGCTGTTACTGTTTGGCTGTGCTCTCTTTTTCGCAAGTTAGTTCTTCAAGTCTAGGAATACAACAACAGAAAGTTCTCCAACACACTCTTTTGCAAATGCCGAAAAGCAAATACAGGATTACAAACTCCAATTAAGTCAAACTCGGCAAACACTTGAAACAAATTATAGAATGCTTGATTCCATTAGTATGGTCAATCAGAAACTAGCAGCAAGGATTACAACATTGACACAAGCAGGCGAAACATCAGTATCACCTTCAATTGTTACAAAATACGATACAGTCTATCTCACAGAGATTAAAATACAAGAGAAGACTGTGGAAAGAATCGTAGAAAAAATAATACGCGATACCATTGTTGTAGAGCGAATTATAACAGAGGAAGTAACTGAACCAATAGCAGAACTTAATACAGTAAAGAAACAAACGAATAATAAAGCCTCTACAGACGCATCGAAGAGACCATCATCTGTCCAATTCAATTTTAGTGAGGCAAATCGCGAAGACAATTAATTTCATTTTTAATCCATAAAATACTTTACCATGATAAATGTAATATTCAAAACAATAGTCATTATGCTGTTCACGAATATGATGGCAATAGCTCAGACTGGATTTAATTTATTAGAAAACAACCGGCTCTCTAACAACGACAGTCTTATTATAAATAGAGAAAGTGGACAAAAAATTAAATTAATATGGAATTACAGAAAGAACATTCAAAAAAATGTTCCATGGGAAGAGTTACTGTCTGATTTTCAAAGAGACTTCCAAAAAGTCGCTAAAGACATACCAGATTATGATTACTACAATATCAAATATGATACTAAATCGCTTGTTGTAGATGAGCTTGTGGGTCGACAAACATTTAATGTCAAGGAAGAAAACGGTATTGAATATGTGAAATCTAATTCCTGCCGTCTAGTTAATAATAATATAAGAATGATTATTGAATTCAATAACTTGAATGAGTTGCTTGATCCATCATTACAACTAGAGATAAAGAAAGCAATAGCCCAAGTCAAGAATAAATTTTACTTTTCATTTATATCTTCCGAACGTCATTATTTTGATGTTGGAACCAATAGTTTAGTAAAACCTAAGACTGACATTTCATTTTTTATTCCTGTAGGAGTCCAAATGGGTTTGTTAAGGAATGAGCCTTACATAGAGTTTAGACCTGGATTGGGTATTAAAGCGGATAACAGATTGTACTTCTCTGCAAATTTGAATATTATCAGTAGTTATAATACCGAAAATCAAAGCACAGAATTTGACAGTTATATAGGATTTTCGACTGGAACTGTTGGTACAGGGTTAAGCTCTGAATTTGCCGTTAAGATTTCAGATGGTATTGAAAGCTTTGAAGATATTGCCCTACGTGCAGGCCTCAATTATAAAACAAGGAATGGGATTACATTGGGACTTCAATACTATATAAGTGACCCGAGAGATGTTGAAGATAAAAATACTGTGGACTTTGGATTTTCGATAGGGTTTGGGTTTTAAGAAACTAATGCGTAATAGCCATTGCTCTTTTGCAACCGATCATTCAGTTGCTTGTGTTCGAATTGAATTAAAGTTTAAAGTGGGCTATCGTCAACTAAAACGATAGCCACTAAATACTTTATTGTAGGAAACTAAATTGGCTATCCTTCAGCCGTTGTCTGGTCAAGCTGATTTGGCTCATGACCGTTCGATTTGGCTGCTTTATCCTCTTGCAAATTGACAAGACTCTCAGGTAAGCTCATACCGCTCTGACTCAAGAAGTCATTCAACTGTGGCATCATGCCATAAAGACCTTTGACAAAATTGCTGACACCTTGGCCGTTACCGCTATCGTACACAACAACTTTATCTATCTCAAGATCTTTAATTGCACCAGTTTGTATTTCTGCAAGGTCAGTCAATTTATCTATCATTAAGAATCCGATGGCACTTTGTGGATCTCCTCCTGCAGCATCAACCAACTTAGCGAATCCTTCGGCCTGCTTCGTCAACAATTCTTCTTGCCCTTTTGCTTGAGCCATTAGTTTTGACAGGATGGCATCAGCTTCTCCTTTTGCTATTTCTCTTTGTCTCTCTGCTTCTGCTTGAGCTGCGATGACAGCTTTCTTTTTGTCGACATCAGCGTCTACAACTTCATCAGCTTGCTTTCTGGCCATCTCTTTAGCCCCACGTGCTTCTTCTGCTGACTTCTCAGCCAAATAAGCTTCTTCCAGAGCTTTTGCGGCAGCTACTTTTTGAGCAGCGGTTGCTTTTCTTTGCGCTTCTGCCATCTCGATATCTCTAGTTGCGTTTGAGTTTGCAATTTTGATCGCAGAATTATTTTTACCTTCTGTAGCGGCAGCATCTGCAACAGCTTCTCCAATCTCTGCACGACTGTTTGCATCAGATACTTTGATACGCTGATCCTGCTGAGCTTCTGCTTCACCAATAGATCCTGTTCTCACCTCTTGAGCCACTTTTACTTTTGCGTCATTAATCGCCTTAGCAGCTGCTTCTTTACCAAGAGCTTGGATGTATCCTGATTCGTCTTGGATATCGGTGACATTTACATTAATCAGCTCTAAACCAATTTTATGTAACTCATCACCTACATTCCGGTATACAGATTCTACAAATTTATCTCTGTCTGTATTCAATTCTTCAATATCCATATTGGCAATGACTAATCTCATCTGCCCCATGATGATGTCATGCGCTAGAGAACTGATGTCAGGTCTTTGCAAACCAAGTAAACGCTCAGCAGCTGCTAGCATCAAATTTGGTTTATTAGAAATACCAACGGTAAACTGTGCTGGTACAGATACTCTGATGTTTTGCTTAGATAAGGCATCTTGCAGATTGACATCAATACTTAGTGGTGTTAAATCAAGATATTGATAATCTTGAATGATTGGCCAAACAAAAGCTGCACCACCAGCATAACATCTTGCTGATTGTTCTCCTTTGGTTTTTCCATATACAACAAGTATTTTATCAGATGGACATCTACGATATCTGCTGATAAAAAATATTGTCATCAATAGTACTATCAAGAAGATAAATCCGATTAAAATTAAAATTCCTTGTGTCATAATTGTTCGAGTTTGGTAGTTATATAATATCGTTTACTTTTTGCTTACTATTGCTATATCGTCGATGACGTCCTCCACCAAAACCATTGTTCCTGTAGGAATGTCTTCATTTGAATTTGTCTTTGCTTTTAATTCTCTCACTGCTCCCTTGACTTGTACTTGTACGATTCCTTGTCCATCATTTGCAGGGATCTTAAGGTAGACTTTACCCTCCTTATAAATGGCATCATCATTGGACCAATTGACATCTGCCTGATTATTTAGGAAAAAGCGAAGAAGTGCATTCAACAAAAACACTGCGATCAATCCTGCGACAAGTCCTCCGCCAAAGGCAACTATTGGATTTTGATCAATTGCCAATACTAACTTTACAACCCAGCTACCAACAGACAGAAAAGTGAGTAATCCTTTAACGATGCCTATGTTTCCTGTATCGACATCCACATCAGTATCTGCACCTAAATCAATATCGAGTTCTAATCCTCCGAGAAGTGAAAGTAAAAGAAGTATGATTAAAATTGCTCCGCTTATTATCGAAATCCAAGTTAGTAGTTCTATCATCGTTATTTGCTTTTTTTAAAGTAACAACTTTTAATGACTTGCCGTTTCTTTTTATAGACTTTATCGATTAAACCTTAAGAATCAACGATAAACGAGCTTCGATAAATCTGATCAAATATTCAAACAGAACAGTTAAGTGTTCATAGTTCGACGGTAATTGTTGTTCTATCTTTGTCCATTTGGAATCCTCTTAACTCTTTTTCTGGTTGATGAATTTGTATAATATGAATTTGATCATCAAAGGCTTTTAGTAATGTTGAATTAAAAAAACGGATAGTCTTAATTTGTGAAGACAGCTCAACTTTTGCAAAATATAAATGGATATGGTCTTCCTCTATTGTGGTACTAGCTAATTCGAGTTCAAGAGTAGTTTTTTCATTTATTATTAAAGAGGCATGTGTATCCATATAGGCCTGAATTTGCGCATCTGTGGGTAAAACAGTTGTGCCTACTTGGTTCTGAAATAGACAACCGTATAAATCATCTTTCTCAAATCTAAATACTACAGATATTTGATCATCTTCAACGTAAAGATCAACCATGGATATATTAAAATCATGTGTGTATCCTCCAGTACAAAAAGCTAATATTAGTGAAAAGAAATAAACCATAACTATCTAAAACTTATATCTGGGGTACCTTTAAAACATCTGCTGATTTGTGGAAAACTATCTGTAATGACATAGAAGTAATCAAATGTTTTATCTCCTTCTATTGTTGGAATAGTTACTTGTCTGTTGATGCCATTACATTCATCTAGATCACCTAAACAACTTACATATTCATAATCAGCTGTATATTTTCCATTGTAAGATCCGCACGGAGCTGTCACGCCGTCTCCAGATCTTAACCCAGGTTTTAATCGAAAACTTGGTTGCAACAATGTATTAACTCCATTTTCGTCAGGACCAAAACGGTAGAGAATTGGAAATCCATCAGCGGCCCAGCCAATATGTATGACATCTACAGGGGCCATCGTTGCAGTCGTACTCCCAGGAAAGATCGTTTCTAGGTATTCTATCATATTGCCGTGATAGTGATAACCTTGCGGTCCTGTATGAGCTGCTGCACAATCCAAACCAACCCATTGTTGACCGACTCCACTATTATTCGTTGGTTCAAAAATCCAATCGAAATTGAATTCACCAGTATTGGTATTTGTGAATATGAATGGTGCTGCAGGTGCTGGGGCAAAAATAACACCATTGGCTGCTACACCAAAAAAGTATCTTGGCCGATTGGTATTGTCAAGAATAGACGTTGTTGAAGTCGCAATGGTCGGGTTGCTCTCCACCTCAAATACATAATCCATTGGACTCGGCACATTGTATTGGACTCGGCACATTGTTAGGCATATTAGCATCATGATTATGATTTGGATAATTGTTGGTTGTTATTTCTCTAATTGTTCCAATAATTGTCTCTGCATAAACATTAGGAAAACTCGGAGTTATGGAGCAGCCAATATTAGCAAAGTTGAGATCATTAAACGTAGTACAATCTACATCAGCAATGCCAGTAAAATTACATGTATCCATAACTACTTCAAATATTTCTCCTTCAAAAGCAAATCCTTCAGCAAGTAACACACAATCTTTTGCTTGAAAATAAGCGAACTGAGAAGTAACTATGTGGGAATCAATAATTTTAGATTCAGCAATAACAAATGTGTCAATAGAAATATCATCACAGATATTGATTGACTCTTCATTACAATCTGAAAATGATGGGACAACCCCAGTACATTGACCACAGGTAGTTGTACCACAATCGACTTCTAATTCACTACCATTTTGAATCATATCCTGACAAGACCAATCGTTTAAAATCTGAGAAGCTTCTAGTTCTAATTCACTTATTACAGGAGCGAGAGAAACATCATTTATTAGATCGACCAATTCCAACGAATCAACCAAAAGGTCATAAAATTCATCATGCCCATCGTTGAATTTTAATAATTTATAACGATCATTTCTAATCGTATAACCTGATCTAGCAGAGTTGTCACTTTCATTAATGGTGAAATTAAAACTTCTTTCTGCGAGATTGTCCGATTGAAGTTGAGGTAAAAAGCTAAAACTATTATATATGCCTCCATCTAAATCCGTTCCTGCTAATTCAAGAACTGTAGCATATATGTCTGTGACGTTTACTAAGGATTCATCCCATTCATTTTGTCTTGTCACTTTTGCACCACACGCAAACATAGGGATATGAATACCCCCTTGATAAATGCTTCCCTTACCATTTCCTCCAGGAAAATTTTGGAGAACCCGATTTGGTGTACCATTATCTCCAATAAATATAATTGTGGTGTTTGCAAGTACCACTGGATCTATGTTATCTAACAATCGGCCAATTTCAAAATCCATAGCTTCTATCATAGCTATGTATCTTTGTCTATTATTATTTACAGGAGATTGTGTGTATGTTGCAGGATCTGGCGGTGTATGGTAAGGTGAATGTGGTGCCACATGAGTAAGCCACATTAACCAAGGTTGGTTTTGCTGAGATATCCAATCTATAGCATCATCAGTAAAATGAGTAGTTGCATATTCATTGATTACTGATGTCGAAGTTGTATTGTCAAGACCTCCTGTAGTTTTCGTCCATTGACTATAATCAGGATTTACACCACCTGATAAAACACCTTCAAAATGATCAATACCTAAGGTTGCAACATGGGCTGCGCTTTGAGGATTAGATATATGATACTTACCTATCACTGCTCCGCTATACAAATCATTTTGGTTTGCTGATAACGCATTGAATAGAGATGTATGAAGAGCTGGGTCGACATTACCCGGCACAGCAAGAACACCTGTTTTGTTTCCATATTTCCCAGTCATGATTGAAGCTCTGGTCGGTGTACACTGTGGAGTGGACCATGCGTTACGAAATGCAACACCTGCACGCCGTAAGCTATCAAGATGTGGTGTTACTGGCTGCAGTGCATTATTTTGATAACCATTTAATGCATCTACCCCCATATCATCTGCGATTATGAGTAAAATATTGGGATTAGCAGGGTCCGTTTGAGAAAATATTGAGCAATATAAACTGCTGAAACAAAAGATGATTAGAGCTAAATTCGTAAAATTTCTATTACGCATACAAGTGTGAGTGTGTGTGTTTATTGTCTAATGCTAAAATTGCAATAGTCTCGCAAAATTCGTACTTATTATGTTTACTTCAAAATAGTCCTATTCATAATAAGCAGTTGCGGACATAATGACAAGACTAAGTAGTTACCCAAAGTCATCAAAACAAAAAAGGCTCACCTAACGGCAAGCCTTTTTTAATTATAATTAATTTACTTTAATATCTGACAGTTACTGTCTCTCCAATCCAACAGCCTACTTTCTGTCGATCTCCAGATTTGACTCCTCTTAAGAATCCTTCTTCCTTGTTAGGTAGAGAACCTCTATATTTTGATTTCTTGTCACCAGCTTCATCCGCTACAGAAGGATCGATGCTTGCAGCTTTTGAATACTTCTCCATCGCAGCTAAGACGGCCAATCTTTGATTCCAACTGTCTCCACAATTTCTTGCGCCAGTTGCATACATATCACCAATCAACATATAGGCTCTACCATAATTCGGATTTAGTGATAGTGCAGTTCTAGCTTCCTGTCTAGCAGCACTGAATTCTTTCTTCTTTCTAAAAAGTGTAGAAGCTACATAGTAGTGATAGTTAGCTTTTTTCGCATTATCTGTTTCTTTATTGATCGCTTCTCTGTATTTAGTGATAGCACCATCAAAGTCTCCGGCATCGTATGCTTTCTTAGCTAGCATTGCAGGATTATTTGCTTCGAATTCTGCTTTCTTTTGAGCGTTAACTCCAGCTGCCCAAGATTCATACTTTTTCTCTAGTTCAGACACAAATGGATCAAATTTTTCACAGCCTCTTCTGATCAACTGTCCGAATAATTCTTTTGCCAATTGTGGATCATCAGGGTTTGCATCATACTCTGGTCTTAATTTAGCCTTGAAGTATTCGCAATCATAAATGTCTCTCTCTATTTTTGCAAGTTCAGATTTTATGTTCGCTAATGCATTTTCATAGTAAGACGCATAGTCTCCACCTGCTTCAATATTGTGCTCCGCAATTGGAACAATTTTATCAAATACGCTTCTTGCTTTTACAGCATCTATCTTTTCTTTTTGGAATTGATATGTTGTTACAGCAGCATAAGGAATAAGCACATTATATAGTGTGTTGTTACCACCTAATTCTACTGCTGTATCAAATGCGTCCATGTTAGGGCCATAAGCGGTGTTTAATTCATAGTACATATCATAGGCTTTCTGCCCCATCAAATACGCAACTCTTTTCTTAACAGCTTCATCGCCGCCTTTAATTTCTAATACACCTTGATTGTAACATGCAATACAACCGTCATACAACTCCAAAATCTTTTCTTTTAAAGCTGGTTTATCACCTTCAGCTGCTGAAGCAAGTTTATGTTTGTAAATCTTGATTCCATCAGTAAAATGAAAATCACGCTTGCCATCTGCTGCTGGCGCTTTTGTATAAACTTCTTCCCATGCTTCTACTGCGTCATCATAGTTCTGCAATTTCACATTATCTCTGTATACAGAATGCTGCTCTAATAAATGTTCCATGTCTGCCATCCCATTCCATGTATCACATTGCCCAAATACGGCAACTGCTAGAAACATGGAAGATAGTATTGAAAAAAGTGCTTTGTAATTCATATTATTCGCCGTTTAGTGATATTCGTAATTAATTATATTTTCTCTTTATAAACCACTCATCGTCGTTAAATGTTAGCCCTAATCCAAGTTTAACAAAAGTTTCACTGAGGACCGGTCCTGTTGATCGTTGACCAAATTCTACACCTAAATTGATGTGTGATATTTTCCGTTGATATACAAATGGTAATCCTAATCCCGCATTTATACTGTATTCATTCAATTGATTTTCACCGATCGACCGCTCACCTTTGCCGTAAGAAAAGCCAAATCTATAATAAACCCGATCTCTATAGTTAAAGGATTTAACATTGGGACGGTAAAATCCACCAAAAGATATCTTTGTAGCATCTGATAGCTCTTCAGGATTTGCATCATTTTCATACTTAGACCATCTAGTCAATACATAATTCACACCCAAACTGAGTGATGCACCCACATAATATGTCGCCCCAATACCCAATTGCGGTGGAAGTTTCCCGCTACCTTCTATATCCTGTCGAAAACTTAGTGTATCCGTGATGGCTAACAATTCTATGTCTCCTGAGCTGTTTTGGAATAATTCTGTTCCGTTCGTAGAAAATGATGTCGCAGCATTGCCATAGATACCGATATTAATCGCTTTCGCTTCTATATTTGGGTCTTTTGTAAATGCGTCTTTATTTAAAATGAGTTGATATATCGCACCGACATTGTAGGTAAACCCACTCAATGCAAAATCATTGGTAAATCTGTTGTCAAATGCTGTCACTTCATTAAAATCAATGACCCTGTCGTAGGCTAATTCACCAAATTGGTAACCTAGATTGAGTCCAACGGAAAGGTTTTTATAGAATACTGAATTGCCCCATTGGACTTTGAATATTCCACCGTCACCGATAAACTCTCTTGTAAATGCGCCTATTTCCGGATCAACATCGTCATTTAGAATATGATAAGACACTCTCGATACTGGAACCAAGCTGAAGCCCATTGCATGACGAAAATCTCTTTTTTCTCTATCAAACACTTCGTTTAATGGATTCCTTAGCGGAAATGCTAATGATAGATATTCCAAATTTCCACCCCAGTCTGAAAAATTACTACCTGTATCATCTGTCAGGCTAATCCTATTCGCTGATATGCCTATGTCAAAAGCAGTTGCTCTTAAAAAAGAATAGGAAGCGGGATTTACATGATTAATGTGGTAGTTGTCCGCAAATGCAGCATTGACGCCTCCCATGTGCCTAAGATAAATAGGATTGGGGTCAACAAGGTCTCCGATACCAAATCTGGAAAATGGAGAATTAAATCCTCCAGATTGGGCAAACAATTGCCCTGAACCGAGAATAAATACAAAGAAAAAACCAATCCCTATTTTATACATTATACAGCACTATTTCATTTAGGCCTTCGAAAACCAAATTTGGGTCGGCTAATATCTTAGATTTCAAATACTTAGCCAAAAAATCTGTGTCTCCTCCGGTTAAATTTATGTTAATTCGAGGGTATTCTTTCCTCGCACTTTGTATAAACGCTTCAATTTCGAATAATGTACCTCTAACAGCGCCATTTTGTAAGGCCATTTTTGTACTTCTTCCCAATAAGTCAGCATTATAAGCTAAAGGCACCAAAGGTAGTTTATCTGTGTGGTCATTCATAGCTTTCACCCTCATGTTCATCCCAGGCGTGATGTTTCCACCTTGAAAACAACCGTCTTTGTCAATGATATCCAATGTCATACACGAACCAGCATCAATAATAAGATGAGCTTTTCCTGGTTTTTTGGTGTACGCGCCTATTGCTGCAGCCAAACGATCCATACCTAATGTCTTGGGCGTTGCATAAGCATTTGTTACTGGTACTTTTGTCTGATGATCCAATTCAATAAACCTATCCAGTTCTTTTTTTAAAAATCGGATAACAGCTGTGTTTTTGTGTCGTGTCGATGATATGATGCCCACCTCCACTTTATTGTTTCTACAGATTTTACGGACATCTCTGACTAAAAATTTAGGATAAAAGCCAGTTGATAGGCATGTTCTACCTTCATACAATGCATACTTTGCTCGAGTATTCCCAATATCTAAACAAAGTACTTTCAATCTGATTTAGTGTTTGAAATGGCGAATTCCAGTGAATACCATTGCAAGATCATTCGCATCACAGTAATCTATAGATAATTGATCTTTTATAGATCCGCCTGGTTGTACGACTGATGTGATACCTGCCTTGTGAGCCAATTCAACACAATCTGGAAACGGAAAAAATGCATCAGAAGCCATAGCAGCGCCATCAAGTATGAATCCCATCCGAATTGCTTTATCTATTGCTTGCTTGCAGGCATCTACTCTTGACGTCTGACCACAACCCATGCCAAGAAGCTGATTATCTCGGACAAGAACGATGGTATTTGATTTCAGATTTTTAACACACTTGTTGGCGAAAATGATGTTCTGCAAATCTCGGTCAGATGGCGCCTTCTTCGTGACAGTATTGAATTGATGATCTGTTTGATCAATCACATCACATTGCTGCCAAAGTACGCCATTGAGTATTGTCTTGATACGTTCTGTTGGTACGGACATGTCTTTCATCCTCAACAGAACTCGTTTTTTCTTTTTGCTCAGTAGCTCTTTTGCTTCTTTTGAAAAACTTGGAGCGATGACGACTTCATAAAAAATCTCATTGATCTTTTCTGCTGTTTCCAAATCAATTTCAGCATTTGCAATTAAAATACCTCCGAATGCCGAAACAGGGTCTCCTGCTAATGCTGCATCCCACGCATCACTAATCGTCTCTCTAGTTGCTACACCACAAGCATTTGTGTGTTTGAGTATACAAAATGTTGGAAGGTTGTGTTCAAACTCAGCAATGATCTCCACTGCTGCATCTATGTCAACTAAGTTATTGTATGACAATTCCTTGCCACTAAGCTTTTCGAATTTCTGGTCTAGGTTTCCATAAAACTTTGCTTGTTGATGTGGATTCTCTCCATAACGTAATGGGATTGCTTCCTCTTCATCCAATCCAACATTCGCAGAATCAGCTCCACTAAAAAACTGATTGATCGCTGTATCGTATCCTGAAGAAATAGCGAATGCTTTACTTGCAAGTACCTTTCTGTCTTCAAGCGTTGTCAATCCAGATTTAGTATTTAAAATATCTAATAAATCGGCGTACTGATCTTTGGAAGGAATTACAACAAGGTCTTTATAATTTTTCGCAGCTGCACGAATGAGGGAAATTCCGCCTATGTCTATTTTTTCTATGATTTCAGTTTCATCATCTGTTGCAGCTACAGTTTCTTGAAATGGATACAAGTCAACGATGACCAGATCAATTTCAGGAATATCGTATTCTGCCAATTCTGTCAAATGCTCTTGTTCGCGTTTAGCGAGGATACCACCAAATATTTTAGGATGAAGCGTCTTCACTCTACCTCCGAGTATTGAAGGATATGAAGTCAGGTTTTCTACAGTGTGTACATCGAC
>CALLFA010000151.1 GCA_937997635.1 uncultured Saprospiraceae bacterium
TGTTCGGCTTCGATAGCCGTAGCGTGTTCAGCATTATACAAATCAACATGCTTATTATAGCAATCTACAAGTTCTTCATTAGTTAATACTTCTGCTGGTTTCCAAAGACCTGTTCCGCTTATGACGACTGTACTTGACATATATGTGTATTTATAGGGCGCAATATAAGAAGTGATTTCTGTACTTGGAGTATAGGGAGTTATAGCTTAGACGAACAACTTTTGGGTTTCTAATAGTAGCAATAGACCAAAATTTTATGAGACTTCGAATGTTGAATAACATTAAACCTTAAGTCACTACAAACACACAAAACATAATAATTAGTGAATATAATCACCAAAAACCATAATAAATAGTGAATACGATCACTAAAAACCATAATAATTAGTGAATAGGGTCAATTATTTTAAATTCAAAGTAGTTTTAGATTGAGATTTTAAATTAAGAAATCAAATGTCAAATGAAGAATTAATAATTGAGGCAAGTAAACTAGTTAATCCTAAAACCATTGACTATGCTGAAGTTGGTAGCGTAGCTTGTGTGCTTGTTACTGATAAGAATACATTATACAAAGGTGTTTGTATTGATACCATTTCAGGAATGGGATTTTGTGCTGAACATACTGCTATAAGCCAAATGATTACTCAAGGTGAGTATAGAATCAAAATGATTGTGGCCGTTAAAAAAAATGAAAATGGTGATGTTTCGGTTTTGGCGCCTTGCGGGAGATGTAGAGAATTCATGTATCAAACGAACAATGAAAATTTAAATACCGACGTCGTAATGGGAATAAATAAAACAGTAAAACTAAAAGAATTATTACCGTATTATGACTGGCAACAAGAATTAGGCTAATGGTCAATTTTAATAATCTATCTGATACTTCGCCGCTCATCGAAGACCTAATAAAAATCCTAGGAGCTGATAAAGTTTTGCAAGGAGAAAAACTTACAGGCCGCTATGAACACATCTGGACAATGAGTAAGTCTTTAGATGCACTTGCCGTAGTGTTACCAGAAACGACTCAAGAGGTTTCCTCCATATTATCTCTCTGTAATCAGCATAATCAGCCAGTAACCATGCATGGTGGATTGACAGGCCTAGTCGGCTCTACGGTTACAAGTAAACACGAACTGGTCTTGTCTTTAGAAAAAATGAACACCATAATTGAAGTAGATAAAAGCAGTCGTACCATAACAGTTGAAGCAGGAGTCATCCTCGAATCGATCCATGAAGAATTAAAAAATCACGACTTACTTTTTCCTTTAAATTTTGGGGCGAAAGGTTCAGCTCAAGTCGGGGGGTTTATTTCTACCAATGCAGGAGGCTTACGCGTCTTTCGCTATGGCATGACACGAGAATTGGTCTTGGGCTTAGAGGTGGTATTAGCGGATGGCACTATTTTGTCTTCTTTGAAAAAGATAATCAAGGATAACTCAGGCTATGACTTAAAGCAACTATTTATTGGGTCAGAAGGCACGCTTGGTGTGGTAACAAAAGCAGTCTTTAAATTAGTCGAAGCTCCAAGAAGCAGAAACAGTGCATGGATTGCAGTAAATGATTTCCAACAAGTGATTGACCTGCTCAAATTTTTGGATGCTGGACTAGCAGGCACTTTAAGTGGATTTGAATTGGTGTGGAGTGAAACATTTGAAGCATTGACTTCATCTCCCGCGACGGTAAAAGCTCCCTTGGCTTATGGATCGCCATATTATGTGTTGATCGAAAGCTTGGGTGGAGATCAAATGAAAGACCAACAACAATTTGAAGCACTTCTTGCTGAAGCTTTAGAAAAGAAATTAATTGATGATGCTGCCATTGCCTACACAGAATCTGACTTGCAATGGTTTTGGCAGATAAGAGAAGATGTGCGCGTATTGATTGCACAGTGTACACATAATCAACAATATGATGTCAGTATATCCATTCCAGAAATTGGGAATTATGTAAAAGAAACAAGAGAACAGTTAATGGCAATTCCAGAAGTCGATAAAGTATTTGCTTTAGGTCATCTTGCTGATGGCAATATTCATTTCTCGTTAAGCAAAACAAGAGAAGATGATGCATTGAAACATCGAGTTAACCAAGTCATTTATGCATCATTGAAAGACCTTGGTGGATCAGTGTCTGCAGAGCATGGTATTGGTATAGATAAAAAGCGATACTTATCCATATCAAGAACAGAAGAAGAAATAGAAGTGATGAGGCTGTTAAAAAAGTCTTTGGACCCAAATGGAATTTTAAATAGAGGAAGGATTTTAGATGTGTCATGATATAATGCAATCCATACTTTTTAATCCGCTTGCATTACTCTTTATGTCCTTTGCAATAGGTGCATTATTACATTCCCTTTTAGACAAAACCAAGTGGTATAAGCAGTTTTACAATCTCAATTTTATCAGCAATAACATTACTAAGAAAATAGGTGTACTAAGGATTGAATGGTTTATTCTAAAGACACCTTTGCGACTATTTAATCAAGCATTAAAAATTGAAGGCAGACCTAATAAGGAACAATTAGTCAAACTACGTCAGGTCATGACTGCTGGAGAGTTAAGTCATCTGATAGGTTTTGTTGTGCTCATACCATTCATCATTTATTACATAGTCTCAGGACAATCACTTCTGCTCATCATCAGTACGATCGTGTTGAATATTCTCTTTAATGGCTATACCGCTTTGACGCAGCAGTATAATAAGCGGAGATTAGATAGGCTATTGAAGCGGATGGCTTGCTGAAGGTATTTTTTTATAGAAAATGAATTGAGAAGGTAGTTGAGTTTATGCAGCTTGATTAAGCATAAACATTAAGGTCTCTATTTTTGTAATACACTCCCTTCAAATCCTCGTAAAAAGGAGTGCCTTTTTTTATTCTTTTTCGATTGTTCAATTCCTTGCTTTTGTAGTTGTCTACATATACAGAAATGTAATCGCCATGAATAGAATTATCGTGATGGCATAGAGTCACACCTGTATCTCCAATTCGTGTAAAAATACATGGTTGACCATCGTGTCGCTTCCAGTCAGAGTTTGAGTTTAAAATTGACTCTATGTGTATGTTCCATGTTCCCATAATAATTACAAGTTAACGTTTTTTAACTCAGTTTGGATAAATGTTCTTAGTGATTTCAACGCAGTTTTGTATTCTTTTGTTTCAAAATCTTCGCTATTATCGAAAGTTGATGACCAAACATTGATGGTTGCAAGTTGGGTGTTAATCCTTTCGTATGAAGGATGACTTCTATCAAGAACACTTCGGCAGCCTATTAGTAACTCCTCCAATTTATTAAGTTTATCAAATAAAGTTCCTGTATGCTCAATGTCTATAAGTTTTAATTCTTCAAGTATAAATAATCCAAATTGCAAGTCCTTTTTGACAGATATTGAGTTCAGAGCCTTTATCTTTTCTCTTATGCTATACTCTCCCAAAATCGCATAGCATATACTGCTGAACGTGCCAACAATTGACCATTGAATATCTTGATTGTTCCATAAAAAGTATACAAGTGGAATGCATCCAGCTAGTGGTGTTAAAATTACTCGAAAAATAGTTGCCATTAAAGTTGTGTAAAGTCCTATCAAATATAAATAAATGCTTCATAAAATATGTTATCATTTATTCTGCATTTGGGGCACTTTACATGCTTTGTTCAACAAATTCAATTGTTGGCATTTCTGCCTCCACTAAAGTCTAGCTTAAACTTGAAAAACATACTCAATTCTTATACTAGCTATACATGGTTTCGGAAACTGACTTTTGCTAGCGTCCCTGTGAATGATTGAGGCATCACTGATGGCAGGAGTGTCTTTACTTAGGGCGTGATGGGATGCCTATTCACATCTTTATAATATATGTATGTTGCAGGCTCAGTGCCTAATGCACCAAACCACTGTGGACAGTATGGAGCCATCCAGATAGCATCGCCTTTTCTGACGGGATACCAATTATCATCAAGCCTGTAAATGCCTTGACCTTCCAAATAAAGTAAACCGTGTTCCATAATGTGTGTTTCCACAAATGGCAAATTTGCTCCTGGCATATACGTGAAAATGTTCACCGCCATATCGAAGGACATATTGTCTTGGTCAGGCAATAAATAGCGCATCAATAAACCTGGATCGTTTTCATAAATAGACTGCTCGTGATCTTTATCGTAGCCTGTGACTACTTCCGGAACATCGAATCCTTGTAGTGATTTATATCTTTTATGAAACGACAGCAACTCAGTTCCATCCTCTCCCTTGTGAATCGTATATGTGTGTCCAATTGGAATATAGGCATATCCTCCTTTGGATAGGCGAACGCTCTGATCGTTTATTTCAAATGTACAAGTACCTTCCACGACATAAAAAAACAACTGAGTCTGCTCTGCTTTTCCAGTTAGTGTACTGGCAGGTGTGAGAAGTGTGCGGAATTGAGCGAAATTTGCACCCATGGCTTTATTGATTACAATATTTACTGTACAATCAGTCCATCCAGGTATGCTGCTATTCACAAATCCATCTCCTGTAATAAGTGCATGATTCGGGCGCACAACAGTAGTAGATAACGACGTTAATTTTATTTGTTGACTCATGATTCTATATATTCGTTTACACAAATTAGTGTTTACTCTTTGTCACCAAAAGCGAGTGTCAAATTTTCTAAATAATTTATAGACACTTGAATGGCATCTTGGATGTCTTCTGGACTTGTATACTCTAAGGGATTGTGACTGATACCTGCTCTGGATCTGACAAATAGCATGGTGATTGGGGCTACTTCAGCTATCATCACACCGTCATGACCTGCGCCACTTAATAAGTTTGTTGGTTCGATACCAATAGAGGATATCGCATTTGTAAGTGCTTGTGTCAATCGAATGTCACAGGCAACTGGTGGATTGCTTTGTACTAGATCCCAGTTTATTTTCAATGCTCTTCTCTCAGCTATTTCTGTTGCCATTTTATTTAGGTCATCGACCATTTGGTTTAAAAATTGTTTGTCTGCACTTCTGATGTCTAGTGAATGCGTGACCTTTGCGGGAATGACATTAGAGGTGTTTGGAAAGAGATTTAGTTTGCCTACTGTTGCGACAAGTTTTTCTTTATGTTTCAATCCAACTTCTTCAACTTTAAGGGCAAATTCTGCTGCACCGCAATAGGCATCTTTTCGTAAATCCATGGGAGATGTGCCTGCATGACCGGCCATTCCTTCCCAGCTGATTGTCAGTCTATCTTGTCCTGCGATTCCTTTCACAGAACAAACAGATTGATTTTTATCTTCAAGTACGGGTCCTTGCTCTATATGAACTTCATAATAGCCCAACCACTCATCAGCTGGTATGGCATAGTTCGGTATTGATGCAACATTCCCTTCTTTTTCAATGAGCTCTTTTATAGAAATGCCATCATCATCTTTTCGATCAAGCCATTCCAAATTAAAATTACCTGCTAGCACAGAGCTGCCTAAATAAGAGGTATTGAATCTGGCACCTTCCTCATCGGCAAAGGCGACAATATTAAGATGAAAGGGTAGAGCATTAGCTTTTTCCTTTGCATATATAGCCAATTCTATTCCTACCAAAATACCAAGTGGGCCATCATACTTACCAGCATTATGCACCGAATCATAATGCGAGCCGACAACAAAATGTTTGGCATCACTGTTTTGGCTATGTAGAATACCTCTTATATTTCCAACACAGTCTTTTGTCACAATAAGCCCAGCTTCAGTCATCCATTCATTCAACAAATCACCTGCTTTTTCGAAAGCTGGAGTTGCATAGTAGCGAGATAAGCAATCGGGAGAATTGCTGATTGTGCCCAGTTGATTTAACCTATCGAGTAATCTTTGCGTGGCTTGGTTCATCTAGTCACAAAATAGGGGTTAATTTTACCTTATCAATATTTCTTTTTCTTCATTTGTCAATTTGTCTCATATGTCTAGGAATACAGATTATTCACTGGAGATATTTTACTCTTGAGGATTGAAATTGTGTGTTTAATTGTATTTAAGGTTAGTATAAAATTATATAGCTGCCCTTTGATAGATATGCTTTCCTTTATATCTACTCCGCAAGATTCAACTGCCAAGAAACCCCATACCTATCTTCACACCAACCAAATCGTTTACCCCAGCCATAATTCTCCGATGTGTAATCGTCAAGCGGAATCAACACCATACCTCCATTTGAAGACAACTGCTCGAATAAGGTGTTGATCTCAGCTACTGAATCACAGTCAACGAATAGTGACACTGCTGGTGTAAATGACCAGGCATGATTATAATTGCTTTCAGAGACTCGATACTCAAAACCATTCAAAGTGAATGTGCCATATTTGATAAGCTCTGGTGTGCCTCCTGGCTCACCTTCTGAATATTTCGTAATGTCATTGACTTTCGAATTCGGGAAGAGGGAAGTGTAAAATTCTATGGCTTCGGTAGCCTTGCCACATTGATCACCCACGAAGGTTAGAAATGGTGTTACTGTCATTTTCTAATTTTAGTAAATCTAAATTTAAGATTTAGTGTGAATTTCTATTGCTCTTTTGAATTAATTCTTCAAGTTTGTGATACTGGTAATAATGCCTGTGTTAGTATAAAAAATTTTTCTGTTGGGAGAATATAATTTAAAAAACAAAACTGCTCTCGTTTGCGGAGGATCTGATGGTCTAGGCTCTGGAGCCGCAGAACAACTCGCACATTCCCATGCAAAGGTCATATTAGTAGGCAGGTCTCCTGAGAAATTAGAAGCGAAAAAGAAAGCAATCGATGCCATAAATATGCTTGACAATCAAACACTGGAGCTTGACTTTAATGATCTATCAAAGGTAGAGAAAACCATATCAACACTAGTGGAGACTACAGCTATCCATATCCTTATCAATAATTGTGGCGGCCCTCCGCCAGGTAAATTATCGACGGCAACTATTGATCAACTTCAAACAGCTTTTGGCCTGCACATTCTTGCCAGTCACATCATCAGTAAGCTGGTTATCCCATCAATGCTAAAGGAGGATTATGGTAGAATCATCAACATCATCTCTACTTCTGTCAGGCAGCCTATTATGGGACTCGGTGTGTCCAACACGATTAGAGGAGCCATGGCAAGTTGGTCCAAAACATTATCTCTCGAACTAGCTGACACAGGCATTACGGTTAATAATGTTTTACCAGGCGCAACAAAGACAGATCGACTGTATAACATCATACGTGCACAACAAGAGAAACTTAATGTTTCAGAAGAAGAAGCGACAAACATGATGCTTTCTCAAGTACCGATGGGACGATTTGCTGAAGTCGAAGAAGTCTCCAAAGCAATTGCATTCTTAGCTTCTCCTGATGCTTCTTACATAACAGGTGTCAACCTACAAGTCGATGGTGGGAAAATTAAAAGTATTTAATCCGTTAGCTGAAGGATGATTGGTGAGATCTTCGATTAGAAATCCTTTTCCAACTGAAAGCTTACCAATCGGTCGTTACCCATTGGACGACACTACTTTCAATATTGACCTTTATTTTAGAAAAGTATTTTTTTACCTTTTTGGCATATGTTTTTGAAATTTGATTCACTTCAATGGGTCGCGTGACCCATTGGAAGACAGAGACTCTTTTAAAACGTGATTCAAATCCAATGGGTCATGACCCATTGGACGACATTACTTTCAATATTGACCTTTATTTTTAGAAAAGTACTTTTTACCTTTTTGGCATATGATTTTGAAATTTGATTCACTTCAATGGGTCATGACCGTTCGTGACCCATTGGACATCGATAATTCTTTTTTTAAATGAGAATTGCAATATTAACGTTACTGTCTCCAAGGGATCATGACCGCTTACCAATCACTAGCAAGCATGGTTGTCTTACTTCCTTAAACTATCCCCACTCTCGTCACGCAAGCGTTCCCCTTGATGCACATACCAATGCAAATGCTTGCTCGTCTGATAATCGCCAACATTAGAAGAGATTCGACAACCTCCATAATTGTCTTCAAGCAGTTTAGTAACAACTCTAATGGCTTCAAAAAAATCTTTATTCAATACTGCATCATTCGGATAGGTGGACAAAGAGTCAATATGTGCTTTAGGAATGATGACTACATGGTTTTCCCAATATGGTTGGGTGTGATGAAATGCCATCACAGTATCTGTTTCGAAAATGACATCAACCTTTAGTTTTCCTGGGATGATTTGCTGGCAATAAATGTCTTGCATTGAAGTTGATTTAGATTTATTTCAAAAGTTGTGTGTTTAAATATGACTAATAGTTTTCAAATAATAGGTATTGCCATTTTAGTACATATGGCAGATTTTCACTGTAGTTAATTCCAATAATATAGCTTATCATCATTAAGATGGCAAATAGTAATTTCTCTGGCATGACTTTTATTTCGTAGGATTTTTTTATTGTTCTATTCACAACCCCAAATGGAATTCTGAGGAAAAAAAAGTAGACAATGAAATATGTAAGTAGTTTCATTAGTTCAGAAGGCTGTAGCGAGAAGGCTGCGTAACCTACCGTTAATCCCATGTAAATCCACAGTAAGCTTGCTATTAAAATGAAAAGTGTTTCGCCAAAAATATTTACAGTCTTGGCTTCTTTGGTTGATATGATTTCATCTGGAAAATTTTCTATTAATTCGCCTTCTTCTGAAACAACTAAATCGGAATCATTCATTTCTTCTGAAGAAGTAATCCCCATTTTTTTAAATATCCCACTGTAGTAATATAGGATATTGCCAATAACTATTGTCGCTGTCAGTAGTAGTATTGTGATTATTGTTTTCAGCATTTCATGTCCATAGTTTATAGGATAGCTACGTTTACAATAGCCTTTATTAGTAAACGAATTAGTTGACAAAATAATTAACCATTCCTCTATATCATACAATTTTGTTACTTTAAATGCTAAGTGATAGAACACATCAATGTCTTTGATCTCATTATTATTCTTGGAGTTATTCAAGGTATACTATTCGTCGTATATCTTTGGAAGCGGCCATTGCAAAACAAAAAGGCAAGTCTATTTCTGTCTCTATTCATTATCGGGTTCGCTTTCAGTAGCACATACTATATGCTTGAGACTTTGGGTATACGTGGGTATCTTAATATCTGGGATTTCTCTCCTTTGTATTGTCCAGTACTGATTGTTGCTTCGCTGTATTTATTTGTGAGAGCATTAATCTATCCAGAATCTGGTGTTGATTTGTTTGGTAAAGTCCTGATTGGATTTAGTGTGATCCAGATGTTATGGCAGATAGGATTGTCGATAATTTGTTTGTTAGACAGACAGTTATTGTTCGAACATCAACATCTCATATTCAGAGGATACGACAGCTTTGATATCGTACTCCTTCTGCTGAGTATTGTCGTGTTTGCTCTTGCGATCAAAGAGATTAACGCATATGACAAAACCCTTCAGCATAATTATGCAGAGATAGGCGAGTTTAGTTTGGCGTGGTTGAATAAGCTGTTCTTTTTTCTATTCGGGATATTGATTCTATTTGCTATCCCGACCATGTACGAGGTGATTACTGGACATTCTCCATTTAGTATGTATTATCCAATGTGGATAGCAACTTCATGTTTAATTTACTGGATCGGGTATAGCACATATTTTCGAAGGGCTAAGCTTTCGCCAGCAATTTATCATGATGAACGTACCGCGACTGAAACCAAGTTATCTGATAAAACAAAACCATATCACACCCGCCTCACAAGATTGATGAATCAGGATAAGGTGTATCTTGATCAGGATTTAAATCTAAAATCACTGGCAGATCAATTGGACATCAGCAGTGGTTATCTATCCCAGATTATCAATCAATACGAAAAGAAAAATTTCTTTGATTACATCAATTCGCACAGAGTCAATGAAGTAAAGTCAAAGATTAGAGATGACAAGTTCCAGCATATGAATTTGCTAGGGATAGCATACGATAGCGGCTTTAAGTCAAAATCAACATTTAATCTGGCATTCAAAAAGCATACAGGTCTCACACCTTCTACGTATAAAAAATCTATTTCATAGAAAAAAGTAGTCCTAATACTTTAAAAACACCATAAAATAAGTGCTAAAACCCTCAATTTGGGCTGGTAGGTCGATTGCACTCAAGACAATCCATTGATTTGTATTGTCATTAAAATTCGACCATGATGAAAATAAAAAAGAGATACGCCATACCAGCATCATTCATTCTCCTCGGTTTTTTAGCCTTTAAAATCTGGATGTATAATCCTTCAACATTCACTGCAACAGGTGCTAATGGAAATACCTTCGAATGTGAGCGTGACTACATAACTGTCCCTGAAGTCAGAAATGATCCTTCCTCCACTAAAATAGAAATCGAGTATGTGCGCATAAAAAGTACCTCTCAGAATCCAAAGACACCAATTTTCTATCTGGCAGGTGGGCCCGGACAAGGCGCTACATCACAAGCCACAAATCCTGGATATATAAATTATTGGTCGAGCTTCCTCGAAGAGCGTGATGTTGTCTTGATTGATCAAAGAGGGGTAGGTAAACTTAAGTTGTGGTATGCTCAATTTAAATGGCCAAACGATGATCTTTTTGTGACGCAGGAAGCCGCTACGAAACATATGAATATCATGGTCAAAAAATCAATAAAAGCCTTTAAGCGCAGGGGCATAGATCTGAATGGATATAACTCCATAGAAAGTGCACACGATGTCGATGCCGTGCGAGTGGAGTTGGGTTATGACAAAATCATACCATTCGGTTTTAGTTATGGGTCTCACCTTGGTCTGAGCTATCTAAAGTATCACGAGGACAGAGCAGAACGAGCCATCCTTATCGGAGTCGAAGGATTGGATGAGACATTCAAAATGCCACTTGATCTTGACAACCAATTTGATAAGTTGAATAATCTCATGCAACAAGACAGTCTATTGTCTCAATCAATTCCAGATTTAAAAGAACTGTATCAAAAGGTAGCGGCAAAATTAGAAGCTCAACCAGCCACAGTAGAAATAGTGACCCCAATTAAATTAAAACGAAAAGTCAAAGTTGGAAAATTTGGGTTGGATTTTATTCTCAAACGAGACATGGGCGACACAAAGGATATCCCAATACTTCCTAAACTGTTAACTCAAATAGAGAACGATGATTACTCTACATTGGCCTTTTACGTGGAGAAGCGCTACAAAAGATTTCTCGCTATCCCCGCTATGAATTTCTCTATGGATATCGCTTCAGGAGGTGACCAAGAAAGGATAGCTCAAGTGCGTGAACAAGAAGAGGAAAGTCTGTTTGGGAAAATAAATAACTTTCCTTATCTCGATCTTCACGGAGTCTGGCCAGTGAATGATCTTGGAGAAGAATTTAGAGCTCCACTTGAAACCAATGTCCCCGTCCTTTTCCTTACCGGGGATCTGGATGTCAATACGCCATCATACCAAGCCACTAATATAGCGGATCAATTAACTAACAGTACTCACTTAGAAGTAGAAAATGCTGGTCATGAACAGATCATGTATTTCTGGGATAGCATGAAAGCCATGATGGATTTTATGAATGGTAAAGATGTTTCGGACGTAGAATTAAAGCTTCGACCAATTCGATTTAATAGTCTGTAGATGAAATGTGCTGTGAAATTTAATTAAAAAAAAGTGCCACAGGTACTTCATCGAGGTAGCTACGGATTTGAACCCGTAAATATGTTAAACACAAGCAAATTTGGCGCGTGTTTTTGATTCAAAAACTGTGAAAAATTTACGCTACACGAAATTTGAAATGTATAAATAAAAAATCATGCTTAAAAAAATAATATTTAAAACTCTCCTTTTTCTACTCATACTTAGTACGGCATTTAGCATCTGGATTTCT
Organism: uncultured Saprospiraceae bacterium; assembly: GCA_937997635.1. Lineage (GTDB taxonomy): Bacteria > Bacteroidota > Bacteroidia > Chitinophagales > Saprospiraceae > CALFUK01. The sequence continues at coordinate 11,832 of CALLFA010000151.1, forward strand.
GAACCCATTTCTATAAATCCATTTGGTTCCTACGAATTACCAAAAGTAGAAAGCACTGCTGACTCAGATTGTTCGCAACAGATGCAGCATTCGGCAGATCAGCTAGTCAATCAATTGATCGATAGAAAAGCATTCATGAGTGTGTCAGTTGGTACTTTTCAACAAAAATGTGGCATGTATTTGGCAACAGCTGGATTTGCAAATAAAAAGCAGCAACTAAGACCGGATAATCAAACATTATATAGAACGGCTTCCATCGGTAAACCAATAACTGCGGTAGCAATCATGCAATTAGTCGAAAAGGGTATCTTAGATCTAGACATACCAATTCAACATTACTTGCCAGAGTTTCCGATCAAACAAGATGGCGAAATCACCATAAGACACTTGTTAAGTCATACCTCAGGTGTGAGGCGTTATCAATCAACAGTTGACGCCATTTCATTTCAACATTATGATTCGTTAGTTGATGCACTAGTGGTGTTTAAAAATGATCCATTGGTATTTGCACCAGGTACAGCATATCTGTATACCACATATGGATATACAATTCTCGGTGCTATCATTGAAAATGTCAGCGGACAAGCATTCGAAGATCATATGCGTAATCATATTTTTGTACCAGCTGGGATGACAAATACAAGGCTAGAAAACGCCAATCATTCGTATGAAAACAAAGCGAGTCTCTACATCAAGATTAAACATAAATTCATCAAAAGTCCGAACACAGATCTCAGTGTAAAATATCCTGGTGGCGGTTACATTACCACAGCTCATGACATGTTACTTTTTGGTAAAGCACTTTTAGACAACTCGTTGATCAAAAAAGAGACGTTGGATCAGATGGCTGATACCTCAATCCATCACAAGCAAGGGACACCATATGGATTTGGATGGTTTGTCTATGAGCATGAGCGAAAAGGAAAGATTTTGATGCATGGAGGTTCGCAATCTGGAGCGAGTAGTGAATTTAATTTGGTTTTAGATCAAGGGATAGTTACTGTAGCGCTTTCCAATACATTTGGTTGTAACGCTGAGACGCAGCGGTTGGTGTTTCAACTGGCAGATTTGATGGAGGATGAGGCAACTAAACGCACTGTCGGCAAGCAAGACTCCTGAGCGAGCATCAGCGCATCAACTCCACCATACCAGATTTCTTATCCGTGATTTCTAATCCTTCTTGATCATAGCCAGTAAACGTCAACATCCAGGCATAGTATCCTTCAGCAGCAGCAGACAAACCATTCATTTTGCCATCCCAATCATTTTCATGATCCCTTGTTCGGAAAACTTCAATGCCCCATCTGTCAAAGACAACTAGTTCCATGGAGATCACATCAAATCCTTCAACACTGAACTCATCATTTATAGAATCTCCATTAGGACTAAAAACAGTAGGGATATAAAATGTTGTCGGACATCTTGCTTCAAAAGTAACACTAGACTCACCAACACAATTAAACTCATCTGTGATGGTGACAGCATACGCACCTGCTTCAATCACAGAAAGATTGGAAGACCTTGAGCCGTCAGACCATTCATATGTATTCCAGTTGCCTGGAGAGAGAATAATCGGATTGCCAAAACGTTTGCAAATGACACTATCACGACCTAGGCTCAGTTGTGGTGTAGCTTTAATGTCAACGGCAATAGTATTCGTCGGGGTTTTACATCCTGACACAATACCAATAACATCATATATTCCAGACATATCAGGACGGATGTTCTGTATCGTTGCGATTTGATCTTCTGATTGGAAGTCGAGTGGTCCATTCCAAAGATATGTGGCACCTTCTAAATCAAACACCTCTAACTCCAGCGTTTCTCCTTCACAAATGAAGGGAATATCAGGAGCAACATCAATGTCTTGTCTGAATGTCATTCTGACTGTTTTATCCTGCATCGAAGTTTCATTAAAACAGAGATCATCAATTGTTACTGTAACATTATATTCTCCTTCTTCCTCAGGGTAGGCATATTCAAATTCATGTTCCTGAGACGTAAATCCATTATGACCAACATCCCAAGTGACATTGTATCGCCCAGGAGGCAAGCCTGACTGAAGTAAAAGTGGCACGCCAACACATTCACCATCAGGAATTGGATTGGCATTAATTCGATTAAAACTGGCGCCGCCAGCATAAGCATAAGACTCAGCGTCCCCTAATCCGAAAGCTGATGCGATCACACCACATCCTTCTGATATAATTGTATGCGAACCAACTCCCACTAACAATGTAACGAAGCTAAATTCTTCAGATACGCCTATCGGAGTCCATGCTTCAGTGATAGTTGCACCATCGAATGTCACATTATTGACATCATCAGTTCTACCAATGATAGATATGTAGTTCTGACTGATATTTTGAAAGCTAGAATTGTACATGGTAATCGTATCTCTTATCTGCTCTACTGAATTTAAAATGACCATAGATGGATCGCCTTCAGAGTTAGAGGTGCATTGTCTGCCGATTAAATATTGAGCAACTAATACAGGACTGGATGCTTCAATAAATGTGGATATATTTTCCTGGTATTCTATAAATTCTCCCCTGTTGATCGTGAAATCTTCAACATCTCCATTTTGATTAGTGACGGTGACACGATTATTATCTGAAGCAGACAGTATCCGAAACACATCATTTGTGCTGGGCTGTGTTGGTATCGTCACATAGCGAGAACCCCAAGTGTCAATCGGATTCATTTGTTCCAATAAATTATCATAGGTGCCACAATTTCGAGGCACACAACTCCATGATGATCCACCGAATACATTGAATACTTTATCTCCTCTGATAAAAGATCCCGTTAAATCATCGCTTGAACTTGGTGCTCTGACTTGGTACGTTTGCCCTTCATTTAATGTGATTGTCCGCGTGTCACCCCTTGACATGCTTTCGACAGTATCATCTGTCACTGTGTATTCTATGATCGTTTCATCTTCAATTCCAACAATGATGAATTCAGATGTGCCAGTGCCAGCTCCTGCATCGATACCTGTATAACTCATGACATAGTACTCAGTTGATAAAGAAGTGACAGGCAATACTACTGTCGCTTCAGATCGAAAGCCATGGTATTGATGCATGTAGACTGAAACAGGATCTCTGCTTGTGACATGGATCGCATTATTAGTGATTCGTTCTGAACCTACCGTCTCCGCATATCGTGGCATGTCTATAAGAATGACATTATTTGCTTGTACAGTAAAGCTCTGTCTAAAACTATTTCCTGGTATTGAAATCGTGCCAGATGTGTTCTTGGTTGCTGTAATCATCACCAGCATCTCATTATCACCTGAATCTATGTGCTGCATAAAACTTAACCAGAAATCTGTACCAGCATTCGACTGAGCCGTAGTCTTTTGCGACCACATTAGGATAATAATGATGAGTAATATGGTATAATGTATTTTATACATGATGGTTCTAATACCTATGAATGTAATCAAAATCCGACGAAGTATGGATACTGAAATAGTATGGGATATGACATTATGGGCTTGGGATTAAAACATCAGCTTGTGGAGAAGTACACTCCTTAAGAATCAGGCTATTCAACTCTGAACACTCTTCTAGCTGGTATATTCACATTTTTGTATTTTTGAGCATCGAACTATAATCATGATCCAATGAACTTTATAACCTCTTATGCCAACATCCCCAATTGCAACAAAAATAAATGAAATGAAAAAATCAAACTCTTAACTGAGCGTAATCTTACTAAGCATAATATTTGTTAGTTGTGCTTCAAAATCAAAGGAACTATTAAATGCAAACGATAATTTCTCATTTGAAGGAATAGTTATTTATAAGCATCTTCCTGTTAAACCAGAAATGTTATCTCAAGATGAGTGGGATGAAGGACTAAAAGAGGTAGTTGGTGATCAAGGATTTATCAGACAAAAAAATCACTATAAAGCAAACCAATTTGCAGCAGAAATAAATACTGGATTAGAAATGGGGATGGATGTGTATAATCCTGTTGATAGCCTTCATTATGCTTGGCAGCTCAATTCAAAGGAAGCATTGAGTAAAGACCATCAAGCAGAATCAATGATTAAGGTTACAGAAATTATCGACCTTGATACAACGGCAATAATTAATAATATTAGTTGTAAGGCCATAAACATCAAACTTACCTTTGGTGAAGCACTTGTATGGTACAATTCAGACGTATTAAAAATGAATTCAGATTTTTATAAGGGCACTTGATTCGATAAACAAATTATAGAACATATAGGATGCTTGCCTATTAAACAAGAACTACCTGGCATGTTTGTTACAGAATTAGAAAGCTATGAAGCTGTTGTTCTTAAAGACGAAATGTTCAACATACCTGAGTTTGATGAGGTGACGAAAACGCCAAGTTTTTGATATGAAATTTTTAAGTATTATTGAATGTTAGCTTGACTCTTCTGTATAGAAGGACACTGGATTTAGAGAGGTTATCTACACTTACTTGCTTTTACCGTGCAAAGTGATTGCATTTTATATGTTTGAAAGTTGTATTATCTTGTATTTAAACGAAAGAACTCAGACTAGCTTTATAATTCAAACAAATACATGAGAACTATGCGATTAATATCATTTTATCTTATATCGATTAGTCTTTTCTGTCAGAAGAAATACAAGTACTACAAAAACGAAGTAGATGACATGACTGATGTCAGATTGGCTAAGATGCATAGTACCATCCTAGATACAAAATCAAATTTGTTTTCTTTTGATGAACTGCAAGTAAGCATGTCAAAAATTGAAAAAATACATATTAAATAATTGATAATATGTTTTATAAATTAAATTGTTTAGCAATTACTAAACAAAATGCCTAATTTCGCTTTATCTATAAACGAGTATTCAACAGGAAAGAAAGTTTCTGTTTGTAATTTGGAAATTGATGGAGTATGTCAGTTTAATACTTTTATTGAGGAATTAGAAGAAATCCACAAGAAAGAAATAAAGAAATTGGCAATATCAATCTGGCAACTCAGCGAAAATCTCAAACCTCGTAATAGAAACCATTTGAAGGGAAAGCACCTAAAAGATTGTCGGGAGTTGAAAACTCAAAACTTGAGGCTCTACTATCTAGTATTGGATACTGGTTTAGTTATATGTTTAGGAGGAGTAAAGACTAAACAGAAAAAAGATTTACGTCAAATAGAAACTTTAAGACTTAAAATAATCAAACACATAGAAGATCATGGTGACTTACAAATCGAATTTTAATTTTAAAGACCTCGTTTCCTCAAAAGAGTTTTGGGAAGAAAATTTTAAAACTGTTTTCTTTGAAGCAATTGAAGATTATTTAGAGAAAAATAATTTAAGTAGAACGGATTTTGCAAACAAAATAGGGGTGTCTCGGGGGTACATAAGTCAATTAATGAATGGAGATAGTGATCATCGCCTTTCAAAACTGATTGAATTATCTATCTCAATAGGTAAAGCACCATACTTGTATTTAAAGGATATGGAAGACGTCATGCACAATGTTGACTCAGATAAATCAGTTCACATAGATTTCAAGAAAATAGAAAAGAAGGCCATTCAATGTGATTCCCGCAAAGATAATATTCGCCAAAATGGAATCTCAAAAAATAGATTAGATTATAAAGTATTGAATAGAAAAGCAAGGTTTGGTGATCACAAGACTGATAATGCTATAATGAATTACCGTGACACTAGTCGTAGTGTAACAAGTGTACCTAATTTAACTAAATCAGCAGCCTATGGAGCATAACCTGCCTGTAATTAGAGAGGTTAATTGCGAGTTAAGAGATTTTGATTATTATTTTGACAATCTGTTCAATGATGAAAATCTGAGTGTCAGTTATCATGTTAGGACAAAATTCAATTACCCAAACGTTGTTGTGTTTTTTTTACATTTCCAGTATGTTTACGAAGAGGATAGAAAGAAAACACTTTATCATACCGATTTCTTATCATTGGTAGAAATAGGCCGTGAGATCAACAAAGAAGATGAGATGGTCAAGATTGAAAAAGATCATTTGGCGCACATGCTAGGAATGTCTATACTAATGATAAGAGGTTCCATGTATCAAAGACTGGCTAATCATATACTTGCTGAGTATCCTTTTCCAATAATAAATCCTATTGAGTTGCTTGAAGATAACTTAGCAGTTGAAGATGACAAATTTTTTATTATTATAGATATGGATTAGATAGACTAATTCTAACAACAAACGGCAACTAAAAAATTAAAAAGACCCCATAAGCTAGTGCTTATGGGGTCTTTAAGTAGCGTGAGAGTCGCTAAT
>CALLFA010000152.1 GCA_937997635.1 uncultured Saprospiraceae bacterium
TGGAGGAAGCGGAGATAATTTTTTTGAAACGGAATTTTCAGATAATGGCTCTGCACCAATCAGTCAGCAATCCCCTCCTTTCACTGGTGTATTCACTCCAAATGAGCCGCTTTCAACATTGATTTCGGATAGTCCAAATGGAGATTGGATTCTCGAGATACAAGATCAAGCTTTCCAAGATGGAGGTACTCTAACGGAATGGGAATTGAGTTTCGAAACAGAAGGGTCAACACCCTTGCCCTTGATTTATAACAATATGACACCCTTGCCAATTTCATCTGGTGCACCTAATGTAGTTAACTCAGAAATTGTGATTGGAGATCAAGCTGGCGTACAATTAAATGAACTCTTCGTGACGCTAGACATTAGTCACAGTTATACCAATGATCTGGATATAAAATTAGAAGCTCCGGATGGAGAGACGATTACACTGGTAGCATTTGCCGGAGGAAGTGGCGACGATTTTCAACAGACAGAATTCTCAGATTCCGCAACGGCAGATATTCAATCAGGCAGTCCTCCTTTTAGAGGTACATTCAGACCAACAGATCCCTTGTCTACATTTGCTGGAAAGGCAATCAATGGAACATGGCGCCTCACGATAAGTGACACGGCAAATCTGGACGGCGGCATGCTCAATTTTTGGAAGCTTTGCATGTTTGTCGATAATGCTAGTCCTTTACCAGAAAGTCCCTTCGCTATTGATGTGCGATTTACGGGAGGATTATCCCAAAGTCAACAAGCAATTTTTACTGAAGCTGCAAAGAGATGGTCAGAAGCGATTGTAGGCGACTTACCGGCTTTTACTGTAGATGGCGAACAAATTGATGACTTATTAATTCTTGCTGAAGGAATAGCGATTGATGGTCCAAACAATATTTTAGGACAGGCTGGACCGACTCATGTGAGACCAGGCAGTAGGATTCCAATCAAAGGCATCATGAGTTTTGATTCTGCAGATCTGGACCAATTAGAACAAAGTGGAGAATTACTTGATGTCATCATTCATGAGATGGGTCATGTCATTGGCATAGGTACCCTGTGGGCTGAATTGAGATTGATTGCTGGTTCAGGAACAAATGATCCCTTGTTTATCGGGCAAGCTGCCATGATAGAATACGGCAAATTACTTGGTACCACAGATCCAATCGCCGTGCCTGTCGCTAACACTGGAGGTGACGGTACAAGAGAGGGGCATTGGCGAGAATCTACGTTTGACTCAGAACTGATGACTGGTTTTGATGATCCTGGTAGGAATGCCATGAGTAGGTTGACAATTGCATCCTTACAAGACTTAGGGTATCAGGTAAATTTAGATGCGGCTGATCCATACTCTTTACCTTTGAGAGTGTTGAGTGTTGAAGCTGTAGATAGTAAGTCGCTACATCAGTGCCATAGAATTCAAATTCCAGAAGTAACGGTGCTTGATCAAGATGCTTTAGTGAGTTAACGGATATTTCCAGTTTTTTTCAATTTACCTATAATTGTAAGAGACGCCAAGAGGTTAAAAACCTTTGGCGCACTAACTATAATGGGCTACCTGAACACCTCAGTGCGCAATGTGAGATTATAATTGTCCCGTAGGGACGATATGTGGGTAGTATAATTAATGAAATGTAATTGCCGTGCCGTTAGGTACGGAATGTGTGTACACGACTATGCTATAAGAACATATTTTGTACCTACGGCACACTGATTTATATCTATATAATGACTACCAATATTTAGTCCCTATGGGACTATTTAATAAAATTATATATAAATAAAGGGCAATGACTCTAATTACATAAGCCACGAGGTTAAAAACCTTTGGCTCACTAACTGAAATTACACACTCAAAAAAACCTGTAATAATGGGCTATCTGAACACCTCAATGTGCAATGTGGGTTAATACGCGTACTTATAAAAACGAATTAGATATATTTGCCATATATACCAAAATGAAAATAGTTTGAAAAGGAATGAAGGGACAGTTTAAAAACGTATTCAAACAATCGTTTATTTATGGTATTGGTAACATGGCCAATAAAGTGATTGGGTTCATCTTATTGCCTCTGTATACGAGTCACTTAACGATTGATGATTACGGAATGCTTGGTTTACTGGAGGCAACGGCTATGATTCTAGTCGCTGTACTAAGTCTTAGAATTCCAACAGCAATGATCCGCTGGTGTTCAGATACAGATGATGAAGAGGAACAAAAATCCATCCTATTCACATCATTTTTCAGTTTGTTGCTAATTGTTTTAATCCTTAATCTTTGTTTACAACCGTTTGCTGAACAGTTTGCGCATCTGTTTTTTCAGGAAAGAGAGTACACGATATTTTTTCAATTATTATTCGCTTCCATTGGCTTCGAGATTTTAAGTAAAATTCCTTTGGAGTTTTTGCGTTTCAAAGAAAAGCCAGTCCCTTACATTTCTATAAACTTGACTAAATTGGTCATTGTACTGGGGCTGAATATTTATCTTATTGCATTTCTGCAATGGGGGATTAAAGGAATACTTGTTAGTCAATTAATTGGGCACGGTTTTGTGTTGCTCTTAACCAGCAAATATCTACTAAATAACTTTACATATTCCTTCAATAAAACCGCGGCTTGGGGAATGGCGGTATATGGATTTCCTTTGGTCTTTTCAACGCTCTCAGCAATGTTGTTAACCTTATCAGATCGATATATTTTACCCTACTTTCATGAATATGGAGATTTAGGAATTTACAACCTTGGATATAAGATTGCGAGTGTAACCAATGTGTTTTTGATTACATCATTTCAATTGGGATTTTTACCTATTGCATTTAAACGTTTTAAAGAACCAGAATTTGAGCCTTTTCTATCAAAAGTGCTGACCTATTTTTCATTTCTTATTGTCGTATTCACCATTATTCTGGCTTTCTTTTCAAAGGAAATCATCGTGACATTTTCTCGAAACATTGACTATCATTACGCCTATAATTTTGTCCCCATTATTGGTTTTTTATTCATTTTTAAAGCAATACAATACGTATTTACTTTAGGATTACATTTTACCAAAAAAACAAAATTCAACATAAACATTACGATTACTGGTTTAATTATAAATGTGATTCTCAATATTCTATTGATCCCAAAGTATAATATTTACGGCGCTATAGTAGCTTCCATTATCTCTGGGCTTGTGACGCTACTGTATAGTTATCGCTTGTCTATGAGATTCTTTCCAGTAAAATATGAATTGCATAAAATATTCCAATTAGTTGTTATATGTATTATTTGTACCTTCATCTTATACGTCATCAATCCTTTACCATTGATCTCAAGGCTAATTATTAAAATAGCTATAATTGGATTATTGCTTTTGGGTTTCATTGCATTGGGATTCTTTGAAAAACATGAACTTGATTTTGGCAAAAGAATGTTAAGAAAGCTAAGGCAACGTTTTTAACAAAATGACATTTGTAGACGCATAAAAAAACAATAGAATAATGTGTGGAATATTAGCTTCATTTAATACGACTTATTCAAAACAAGAGTTAGACGAAGCTTTAGGTTTAATGGATCATAGAGGTCCCGATTTTAAAGATTCAACGAGTATAGATGGTCATTACATTGGACACTTGAGGTTGGCGATTATAGATTTAAATCCAAGATCGAATCAACCTTTTCAATCCGATAATTTTCATCTCATTTATAATGGTGAAATTTACAATTATAAAGAACTCATTGTGAGTCACCGGCTCCAAGTCAAGACAGATTCTGACACAGAGGTTGTGATGGAAATGTATAAAAAGTACGGTGCCAAATGTCTACAATACTTCAACGGGATGTTTGCTTTCGTTGTGTACAACTCCAAAGATAAATCTGTATTTGCAGCAAGAGATCGATTGGGTATTAAACCGCTTTATTTTAGAGAGGATGGACAAGAATTAAATTTTTCAAGTGAAATTGCCCCATTGATTCATTTGAAGTCTAGTCCAATTGATGAATTTGCAAAGCGACAATATCGAAAATTGCGGATGACAATAAAAGGACATACAATCTATGAAAACATCAAAATGTTTCCTGCTGCTCATTATTATGAGAATGGACAATTTATCAAATATTGGGATTTGGATGTTTCGCCAAAAGAGGCACCAAAAGATGATGACTTGAAAGCTTTACTCAATGATTCTATTTTAATAAGAAAAAGAGCTGATGTTTCGGTTGGTAGTTATTTGAGTGGCGGCTTGGATAGCACCATATTGAGTTATGTTTTGAAACCTGATCATTGCTGGACAGTAGGATTTGAATCTCTTAATGAGTTTGAATGGAGCAGTTTAGCAAATAAAGGCTTAGCTAGTGAATTGAGTCAAATTGTAGTAAGTAAACAACAGTTCTTGGACACAGGAAAATGGATGTTAGCCAAACGAAAAGAACCGCTATCAGTACCTAACGAAATTTTGATTTATTTAATGACAAAAGAAGTCAAGGAAAAAAATACCGTTGTACTCTCTGGGGAAGGTGCTGATGAATTATTCTGGGGATATGATCGGATTTTTAAATGGGCTAAAGATCAAACAGAATTGAGCCTTCAAGGATTTGATGAAAAATACTGTTATGGTACGAATGAAGACAATGAAATCTTAGATTTTGCTTTAGAAGGTGTTCAAGGAAATTCTCCATTAGAGAAAATTGCCTACTATTTTCAAATCACACATTTACATGGATTATTGCGACGTGTCGACAACTCCACCATGCTTTGCAGTGTTGAAGCACGAGTCCCATTTGTCGATCATCGCTTGGTAGAAATGATGGCTGGTACACCCTTTGAATGGAGGATGGGCGCTTCATTTAAAGAGCCATTGAAAAGACTATA
>CALLFA010000153.1 GCA_937997635.1 uncultured Saprospiraceae bacterium
TACTAAGAGATTGGAAATTAATTCACTCGATTCCCATTATCAAATTCGACTAAATAAGCATTTGGATAAACTGAAATGATAGTGTTTAGATAAGCTTCAGCATCTGCCTTCGCTTCAAAATCTCCTGCCATATACAAGAAATAGCCAGCACTTGCTTTGTAGACTGACAGTTCGTCGAAAGCCCGAAACAGTTCATCTCCTTCTTCAATTTCATTTCTTCTGAAGGCCACAACAACTTTATGACCTGTGTAGCCATCAGTCTCCTTAGCTAATCCACTGGTTGTCGTTACATCAGTAGTCTTTTTTGCCATTACTTCTTCTTTCACAAAAATTTCGCTTGCTTCTTTAATCATTGCTGCTTTTTCAGCAGCTTCAGCTTCCATTGCGGCTTTTGCTTCCATTGCGGATTTGGTTTTCATCTCTGCTTCAGCTTCCATCTTTGCTTTGGCTTCCATTGCAGCTTTGGCTTTCATTTCTGTTTCTGCCTCCATTTTTGCTTTGGCTTTCATCTCTGCTTCAGCTTCCATCTTTGCTTTGGCTTCCATTGCGGCTTTTGCTTTCATTTCTACTTCAGCTTCCATTGCTGCTTTTGCTTCCATTGCGGCTTTTGCTTTCATTTCTACTTCAGCTTCCATTGCTGCTTTTGCTTCCATTTCAGATTTGGTTTTCATTTCGGCTTTTGCTTCCATTGCAGCTTTGGCATTCATCTCTGCTTCAGCTTTCAATTCTTTTACTTTCGACTCGGCTCCTTCTTTCGTTTCATTTGAACCATCATCGCCTGACATTTCTTTTTTGAAATCATCTGGTAGCTCAGCGTCTTCAGGAATCTTTACCTGACCTTCTTCTTGCAATGCAGCGATGATTTTGTCAAAGTTTTCTTCATACTTAATCTTCTCCAAGGACTTATATGGGATGTCTTTGGCGATACCCAAAATTTTAACCTCTGACCTTCTGTTTCTAGCATGTTCGTCTTCTGTACAATCTGAGCCACACTTTACAGCCAAATCTGATTCTCCGTACCCTCGTGCAGTAATTCTAAAACGCTCTATGCCTCCATTTTTAACCAAATAATCCACAGCTGATTGAGCACGTTTTTCAGATAAAGCCGCGTTCTTATCTGCTTTGCCTCTACTGTCTGTATGTGATCCCAGTTCTACGGTAATCTGTGGGTTGTCTCTTAAAAAAATAGCCGCTTTGTCCAACTCTAAGGCCGCGTCTTCTCTTATGTTGTGCTTTCCATAGTCATAGTAAATATTCTGCAACTCGATACTTTTGCCTTCAAACACTGATTCTAATTCAACATTTGCTAGTAGCGTTCCTGTTTTATTTTCGTCAGAAAGATTATCTGTTACGCCTGGTCTTATCTCACCAACGCCTTCAAAGCATAAAATACAACCTTCAACATTGACAAAAGCTTCCATCCGTTTAGTCAGATAACCTTCTTTTCGAATCATTACCGTATAATGATTTCCATCTACCATATTCACTTTAAAATCTGGTTGAGGGTGGTCTTCCAAAACCATGACTACTTCTTCTGTTGTATTGTTGTAAACTTCAATAAGTGCATTTCGAATGTGGTTGGTTGGTACACCTATGGAATCAGCTTTTTCAGCTAGCGTAATTTCGAAAATATATCCAGGTTTCCGAGTCATTTTTATTTTAGGGAAAACCTTGCCTCCTGTAATTTCATCTGGACCTAAGGTCAGTTCAAAATCGTGAAATAGATCTTTGATGGCTGTCAGTTTTACCGACTTTATACCTGGCGCAAAATCAAAAACAAATTTCCCATCGTTATCACTGACTACTTGCTTTAAAAATTCTCCTGTTTCTGCGTTTTCAGCATTAACGGTTACTTGGCTCAAAAAACCTCTATTGCCTGATTCGAATGTGTAACCTTCGATGTAGACTTGGCCTGCTAATTGAGATAAACCAACGACTAAAAATAAACAGATGCTTAGAATGAATGAATTGCTTTGCATATACCTTACAGTTTGATATTCAATTAATTGTGAATAATTATTAAGTATACCTAGTGAGTATCAGCATCAAAGATATAAGTATACATACCGATAATTGAAAATTTTAGTATTTAGTTCGTTCTTTACTGTGTTAAACATTTTTTAAAACGACATTTTGTCATTGTAGAAGCCTTTAAGGACTGGAATATTAACAGTTATGAATGATTTGAGAATCGTATTTATGGGGACACCAGACTTTGCTGTCCCTTGTCTTGACATACTTGTACAACATGGATACAACATCGTGGGTGTGGTTACTGCAACGGACAAATATGGTGGTCGAGGCAATAAGAAACTGCTTCAATCTGCTGTAAAGAAATATGCTGTAGACAAACATCTTCATGTTCTTCAACCAAAAAACTTGAAAGGCAAACGGTTCAACAAAGAATTGAAAGCTCTGAATGCAAATCTACAAGTGGTTGTTGCCTTTCGTATGTTACCAGAAATGGTGTGGGATATGCCAGAATATGGGACATTCAACTTGCATGGTTCTTTACTCCCCTCTTATCGAGGAGCTGCTCCTATCAATTGGGCTGTCATGAACAACGAAGTCAAAACAGGCGTTACCAGCTTCAAACTCAAGCATGAAATAGATACAGGAGATACAGCATTGAAAGCAGAATTGCCGGTTTATTATTTTGACTCTGTCAAAGAAGTCCACGACCGCATGCAACTCCTTGCCTCAGAGACAATACTCCATACTGTGAGAGCTATTGAAAAAGAAGAGATAACATTCACAAAACAAGACCAATCCTTAGTCTCTCATGCACCTAAGTTATTCCCAGAAACTTGTCAAATCGATACACATAAAACCGCATCAGAATTATACCATTTCATTAGAGGCCTGAATCCATTTCCAACCGCTTGGACATTTCTTGAGGATTTAAAACTCAAAATTTATGATGCTCAACCTATACAAGAAATCATAGGTGAAGCTGGCACGTTTGTTTCTGATAATAAAAATTATTTACGCTTATGTTGTTCTGATGGCTATTTAGATATTCTGAACCTACAACTTCAAGGTAAAAAGCGAATGCCTATCAAGGACTTTCTCAATGGCTACTCACTTGCCCCTCAAAAATCATAAAATGCCGATGACAGAAATAATCAATGACTGCTTTGTCATGGCTAATAAACAATATGGTAAGTTGGTGTTTTTCCTGTAGTTGGATCAATAAATCGAGTATCTCATATTTCGTTTGTGTATCAAGAGAGGACACACATTCATCACAAATCAGCAATTCAGGTTGGACTGCCAAAGCCCTTGCGATCGCCAACCGCTGTTGTTCTCCACCACTAAGTTGACTTGGATATCGATCAAGATAGTTGGACGGAAGCAGAACCGAAGCCAGTAACTGCTCAATGGTACTCTGACTATTCGCCATAGGCCTATGAACCGTCATGACTTCTTTCAAACAGTCGCCTACTTTTTGCCTTGGATTTAATGAAGTTAGCGGGTGCTGAAAAATAAGTTGAATAGCCTGTCTAAATGTTTTAGGTTCTTTCAACAGCCAATCACGAATCAAACGACCTTTAAATTTAACTTCACCACTGGTTGCTTTTTCAAAACCAGTGAGCAATTTTGCAATTGTGGACTTCCCACTACCAGAGACCCCCATTAAGCCAAGACGCTCTTTTTCTTTTATCTCAAAGTTGACTTGATGGAGTGTTGTCACTGACCGTTTCTTTGAAAACAGTGATTGCTTCTGATACATGTGCGAAACATGATCAAAAGTTGCAATTACTTTAGAGTCTACAATCGAAGAAGTCCTTTCTGCAAGGTGTTTACTTTGCATACTTTCTTTAGATAACGGAGCTAATTTCCCTTGGCGCATCTGATAGATTCTAGATGCCAATAACTGGACTAATTCTACATTATGGCTGATGAGAATCATGGAGAAGCTCATTTCTAATTGCAACTTTTTGAGCAGACTAATAATGACTTGCGACGTATTTGAGTCCAGAGATGACAGCGGCTCATCAAGAATCAATAAATCTGGATCTTTCAACAATGCCATGGCTATCATCACGCGTTGCAGCTGCCCACCAGAAAGTTCGTGAGGATAGGATTGCTGGATTTGATCCACATCTTCAAATTCCAATTTCGATAACATGTTTTGGATGACTTGTGTTCTACCAAGCTTAGACTTGTTTTTTGAAGCCAATCGAACCGCTTCATCCAATTGTTTGCCACATCGTTGAGAAGGATTAAATGCCCCAGACGGATTTTGAAATATATAGCTGACAAATGTGCGTCTGTACTCTTGCTTTTCTTTCGAACTTGCAGTCAGAAGTTCAAATTGATTGTTAGTCGATTTTGCTGCAGCTATGACTTCACCACTAATGACAGCATCCTTAATTCGAAATAAATCGGCAATGATTCGCGACAGCATGGTTTTTCCGCTACCTGACTTTCCGACAATAGCGACTGTTTCATTTCTAAAAACATCAAAAGAGACATTTGACAAAATGCGAAGATCCTTTTTAAGCTTCAGTGAAAGATTTCGAACAGACAACAGCAAAGACATGATGCTAAATTAAGGCTAATGAGGCACATTACGGCTTTTCACTGCCATACAGTGAAACCCTGATGTATTCGCTATGATATAATTGTAACTTTGAATAAGAATTTACACCAGTTGGCCTTAACACTACTCTCATAAATTAAGGTTAAATGATACGCAACTTAGGTTTCTGTGCGTCATATATGTGTTAGTTATAATGAAATTAAACGATACAAGATGAAAAAGGTGATTAAAGTGGTCGGTTTGTTGTTCCTAGCGTTGTTGCTTGCACTTTTTCTTGCGCCATTCTTATTCGAAGGGAAAATTGTCAATCGTGTCAAACAAGAGATCAACGCAAATCTTAATGCGACTGTTGATTTTGATGATATAAATCTGTCCTTTTTTAAAGGATTTCCATATCCGAGTTTAACTGTTTCAGACGTTATCGTTTCAGGGGCATCTCCTCACGAAACGCAACAATTGGCCAAAATAGAAGAAATCTATGTCAAAATAGGTCTGGCTTCTGTGTTGCATTCAGATGAACCAATAGAATTGGTAAGCATTACTTTAGACAAACCAGAATTTCTCATCTACACTGCACTTGATGGGACTACAAACACCTCTATACTACCATCAAGTAACACTTCAGACAAATCTAGTTATTCTCTTGATATTCAGTCATATGAGATAAACAAAGGAACCATCAAATACATAGATGTAAAAGGCAAAACGACAGCCACTCTGACCAACATCAATCATTCTGGTAAAGGCGATTTTAGTAACGATCGGTTTACACTACAAACAAATACAGACATTGCATCAGCGAATCTAGAAAGCAATAACGTGCGTTTAGCTAAAGATCTTCACATTCAAAGCGAATTGCCATTACAAGTTGATTTGACAACCAATAGTGTTCAATTTAGCGATGGACTTATCCTTCTCAATCAGTTCAAATTGAATGCTGATGGTATGGTGAAGATGCAGGACAATGGCATAGATATGGACATCTCTTCAAAGGCAAACAATAATTCGATACGAGAATTTCTGTCTTTGATCCCATATGCATATACCAAGGACTTTGATGGAGTTGACGCTTCCGGTCGATTTGATTATCATGTTGACATAAAAGGCCTATATGCCAATGATGGCAGCAGAATACCGTCTTTTGATTTTACTGCTGACATTGACAATGCAAAAGTTAAATATCCAGACTTGGCTCTTCCTATAGAAGACATCAATCTGTCGCTCAAAGCATCTAATCAATCAGGTCAAATAGACAAAACCGATATAACTATAAAGCCTCTTCATTTTTTAATTGATGGCGAGCCATTTGACGCAAGTCTAAGTCAAAAACAATCAGGTGAGCGTTCGTTCGATGTTATGTTGAAAACGGATATGGATATTTCCAAAATTGCGAAAGCATGTCCGATAGATCATGTAGAGACTTTGGTAGGAAGATTACATTTAGACATAAAGAGTACGGGTAAAACAGATGATCTGACCAATCAACAATTAGATAAGTTAATATCCGAAGGGGTAATTGAACTGGATGATTTCGAATACAAAACGTCAAGTGGCGATCCGATCCTAGTTGAAAGATTCGCAGGCACATTTAAAGATGATGTGTTGACCTTGGCGGAATTTGCATTTGCTTCTGGTGGTAATGATTTTAGTGGAAATGGAAGTTTGTCAAATACATTAGATTTCTATTTTAATTCAGGGAAGTTGAATGGTCAACTGGATGTTAGTTCGTCTTTTATGAATCTCAATCCATACATCGGCGAACCTACTGAAGTAACAGAACCTACAGTACCATTTTTAGATAGTTTTGATGATGTTGACCTTAGCCTCAACTATAAGGCTGATTCTCTTATTTATGATGTCTACAATTTGAATGATGTTACTTTGGAAGGAAAATTTTCCAATGATGGCATCACGATCAGCGAGGCAAGAGGTATAAATGGAAAATCAGATTTCCAAATAGCAGGGAACATGTCTAATGTATACAACTATATGTATGGTGAAGAGCCTATGGAAGGGAAATTAGACATTAAGTCATCTAATCTGTACTATGAGGATTTTGTGGAAGAAAGCACTGTTACCGACGGAACAGTAGAAGAAATTCCATTAATACCAGAAAATCTAAATATTGAAGTCGACGTAAAAGCAGATAAGATTCACTATGAAAAAATAACCATTTCTAATGCGGATGCATCATTGGATGTGTTAGCAAATAGAGTCAACATCATGGACTTCAAGGGGAAGACATTTGGCGGGAATCTCGATCTATCCGGATATTACGACACAGAAAATCCAACATCCCCACAATTTGGTTTGCGATACCAAATGGCAGATATGGAAATAGTTGAAGCCATACGTTCGAATAAAACATTCAAAATACTTGCCCCAATAGCAGAATTCATAGAAGGATCATTCAATTCGACACTTGTCTTAGAAGGATTGTTGGAACAAGATTTATTGCCTGACTTCAACACATTATCCGGCACAGGATTCTTAGAGACCTTGGAAGGAAAATTGAAAGGATATCAGCCTGTAGAAGAGTTGAAATCATATTTGAATATAACTGATCAAAAAGAGTGGTTTTTGAAAGGGTCAAAAAATTGGTTTGAAATTAAGGATGGTGCGTTGCAGGTAAAAGAATTTGACTATGCGGTCAAAGATATTCCGATGAAAATATCAGGTTCGCATCGATTCAATCAAGATATGGATTACCTCATCAAAGCGTCTATTCCTCGAAAATACATTGAGGCCACAGAATTAGGTAAAGTTGCTTCAAAGGAATTCGACGAGATTTTAGAACAAGTCAATAAAACTGGGCTTGAGATCAGAAGCAGCAATTACGTCGATGCAGACATCAAACTGACTGGCAATATCAGAAGTCCAAAACTAGAAATCATCAATGTACGAGTTGCTGATAAGCCGCTAACAGAACAAGTGAAGGATCAAGTCAAAGAAAAGATTGATGAGACGAAAGCAGAAATTAGAGATACTGTCACAACAAAGGTAAATGAGACTGTCAGTACAATCAGAGATACTGTTCAGACAAAAACAGAGGAGCTTAAGGATACCATACAGACAAAAGCCGAGGAAATCATTGATAGCACAAAACAAAGAGCTAAGGAAATAGTGATTGCCCAAGTGGATACATTGCTAAGTGACAGACTGCCAGATTCTACTCTTACAAGCATCAAAGACAAGGCTACAGAAATACTTGGCACGAAGACTGAAATTAATGTAGATAGTATTTTAATCAAAATCAAAAATCCATTCAAACTGAAAAAGAAACCAAATGGATTTTAAAAAAAACTGCTCATTTTATTGGAACAGTTGATTTGATCGTTTAGATTTGTAACGATGATTACGAAATTAAATATTTGGTGGTGGCAAAAACGAGACCTGCATTTGGGATTGTAGCACCATCTATATTTTAAAAATATATAAGGCTTATCGTTCCCGGTAAGCCTTTTTTTATTTGCACCAATATGACACAAAGCATAACATCGATATCCACACGACTAGAGGCAGACCTTGTGACGCCCGTAGGCCTATTTTTAAACATAAGAAAAAACTATGAGCAATCCATTTTACTGGAAAGTGCCGCCTATGCAAGCAGACAAGATCACCTGTCCTTTATCTGCTTTGACTCTTTGGCCGAACTCAGCATAAAAGATGGCGTACTCAGTTCAAAGGACTTGTGCATGTCTGATTTTAATATTACAGAGGAGATCAAACATTTTATGTCATCCTTTGACATTAAGCAAGATGACTTTAGTGAACAATTCAATTGCATATTTGGATTCTCTACTTTCGACGCCGTGCAATACTTTGAGGACATCCAATTTGATCCTGAGAAAGATCAACATCTCATTCCACATCTGCGTTATGATTTTTATCGATTCATACTTGTCTTTGATCACTATCACCATGAACTCCATTTAATCGAAAATATTCCAGAAGGTGAAGAAGCTACGTCAAGTGATGTCATCGAGTTAATTGAAGGAAGAGAGTATCCTAAGAGCAACTTTCGCATGGTTGATGATGAATATTCACCGATGACCGATGAACAGTATAAAGAGATGGTGACCAAAGCGAAGGCACACTGCAAACGCGGAGACACCTTTCAATTGGTGCTAGCTCGTCGCTTCTCCCAACAGTTTGAAGGTGATGATTTTAATGTATACAGAGCTTTACGTGCGATAAATCCGAGCCCATATCTTTACTATTTTGATTATGGAGAATATAAAATATTTGGTTCTTCTCCAGAGGCTCAAATCAAGATCACCAATGGTGTGGCAGAGATACATCCCATAGCAGGCACATACAGAAGAACAGGAAATAAAACAGAAGATGAAGCCTTGGCGCACAAGTTAGAAAATGATCCTAAAGAGGTAGCCGAACATGTGATGCTAGTAGATTTGGCTCGAAATGATTTGAGCATATCCACTAATGGTGTGTATGTAGAGTCATATAAAGAGGCCCAATATTTTAGCCACGTCATACATTTGACTTCAGTCGTCAAAGGCAAGCTAAATGAAGGAGTCAGCAATTTTAAAATTTTCGCTGATTCGTTTCCAGCTGGGACACTCTCTGGAGCACCAAAGTATAAGGCAATGGAATTGATCAGTAAATATGAACCTCATTCCAGAAGCTTTTATGGAGGTGGTATCGGTATGATTCATTTTAACGGGGACCTCAATCACGCCATCATCATTCGTTCTTTTCTAAGCAAAGACAATGTCCTTCATCGACAAGCTGGTGCTGGTCTAGTCATAAAATCTCAAGAAGAGAGTGAATTACAAGAAGTGAATAATAAATTAGCAGCATTGAAAAAAGCCTTGATTGTAGCAGAAGAAAAATACTCGAACACCTAGTACTATGGAGAAAATACTTGTGATAGATAATTATGATTCCTTTACTTACAATTTGGTTCATTTAATCAAAGAGCTGACTGACAAACCTGTCGACGTGTTTCGCAATGACCAGATCGAACTAGAAGAGGTAGATTCATATGATACCATTGTGCTGTCTCCCGGACCTGGTATTCCAGATGAAGCAGGCAGATTAAAAGACATCATAAAAGCTTATGCTCCAACAAAAAAAATACTTGGTGTCTGTCTTGGTCAGCAAGCAATTGGAGAGGTCTTTGGGAGCAAACTCAAAAACTTGGATGAGGTATTTCATGGCGTTGAAACACCGATGATGCAAACAAACAATCCTGGACCTCTGTTTAAAGGAATAGACAAAACGTTTCCTGCTGGGCGGTACCATTCCTGGGTTATTGATAAAGAGACTCTTTCTGATGATCTGGAAATTACGTGCACAGATGAGTACGATGAAATCATGGGAATCAAACACAAAGAATATCAAGTCTTTGCCATCCAATTTCATCCTGAGTCTGTATTGACACCAGATGGCGAAACAATGATCTCAAATTTTTTATTTAACTGTTAACTCTTGGTTATGCATATTTTAGATAAAATAGTCGCACATAAAAGGACAGAGATTTCTAACAGAAAAGCCAAACAATCGATCACATCCTTGGAAGGCGCTTTATTGTTTGAAAGAGATACAACGTCCTTAGCCACATCTCTAAGAAATTCAAGCACAGGCATTATTGCTGAATTTAAACGCAGATCACCATCAAAGCCAACCATCAATCTCGCAGCTCAAGTAAGACCAATAGTGACCCATTATACACAAGCAGGCGTCAGTGGTATTTCAATATTGACCGACAATCACTTTTTTGGAGGCAACGATCATGACATTACAGATGCTAGACGCATTGTGGATACTCCATTGCTTAGGAAAGAATTTATCATTGATGAATACCAAATCGTAGAGGCAAAAGCTATTGGAGCAGACGCTGTATTATTGATCACCGAAATTCTAACAAAAGAAGAAGTCAAAACATTTGCAGACTTAGCTAAATCTTTACATCTAGATGTGCTTTTAGAGATACATACAGAAGAACAGCTAGAAAAATATACACCATCAGTTGATATCGTTGGCGTGAACAACAGAGACTTGACACAATTCACTGTCGACCCCGAACACAGCGTAAGACTTTTTGATAAACTACCTGAAGAGGCAGTTAAAATTTCAGAAAGTGGCATTACTGATCCAGAAACAATAATTAGGTTAAGAGAAGTCGGCTATCAAGGCTTCTTGATTGGTGAGCGTTTCATGAAAACCCTTGATCCTGGTGAGGCATGTAGACAATTCATACACTCCCTAACTGTGGTAACATGATTGTCAAAGTTTGTGGACTGAGAGATAAAGATAATATTAAGGACATTTGTACTTCAGATATCCAGATGGTTGGTTTGAATTTTTATCCGTTATCAAGCAGATACATTTCTGCTTATGATGAAGACAGCATATCTGCTATACCAAATTACATTAAAAAAGTTGGTGTGTTTGTGAATGCAGATATACCATTCGTAACAGACAAAATTGATACGTACCAGTTGGACTATGTGCAATTGCATGGTGATGAAGACATAAGCTACTGCGAAAAGATGAGTAAAGTATGTCGCGTCATCAAAGTATTTCGAATAGACGCAACATTTGATTGGTCTATCGTTCCACCCTATTCAAAAATTGCAGAATACTTTTTATTCGACACTAAAACACCAGCTTTTGGTGGCAGTGGTAAAAAATTTGGCTGGGATATTTTGGATAAATATGAAGAAGCTACACCATTTTTATTGAGTGGCGGGATTGGACCTGCAGATGCCATCATGGTCAATCAATTTCAACATCCTCAATTTGTTGGCATTGACATTAATAGTAAATTTGAACTAGCACCTGCTGTAAAAAGCAAGCAATTAATTGACACATTTTTAACCGTTTTAAATACTATTTAAGGTGAACTATCAGGTAACAGAAGAAGGCTTTTATGGTGATTTTGGAGGTTCATTCATCCCAGAAATGTTGCATTCCAACATTGATAAACTCCAGCGACAATACATAGAAATTATGTCAGATGCTTCTTTTCAGAAGGAGTTTAGATCCTTACTTAAAGACTACGTTGGGAGACCGTCCCCGTTGTACTTTGCTTCCAAATTATCCAAAGAACTAAACACAAATGTCTACCTCAAAAGAGAAGATTTAAACCATACTGGCGCTCATAAAATCAATAATACCATTGGGCAAATACTCTTGGCAAAGCGTTTAGGTAAAACGAGAATCATAGCAGAAACTGGCGCTGGTCAACATGGAGTAGCCACAGCGACTGTGTGCGCGTTGATGGGATTAGAGTGTGTGGTCTATATGGGTAAAATTGACATTGCCAGACAAGCACCTAATGTTGCAAGAATGCGCATGCTTGGCGCAAGAGTAGAACCTGCGTTCAGTGGTAGTCAAACCTTAAAAGATGCGACAAATGAAGCGATCAGAGATTGGATAAACAATCCTGTCAATACGCATTACATTATCGGATCTGTTGTAGGACCACATCCCTACCCTGACATGGTCGCCAGATTTCAATCCATCATCAGTGAAGAAATGAAGTGGCAATTAAAGGAACATACAGGAAAAGAAAATCCGGACTATGTTGTCGCTTGTGTCGGTGGTGGCAGTAATGCAGCAGGCGCCTTTTATCATTTCTTAGAAGATGAAGATGTCAAATTAGTGCTTGTCGAAGCTGCAGGTATGGGCATCGATTCTGGTGAAAGTGCAGCTACGAGTGTGTTGGGATCTAAAGGAATCATACACGGAAGTAGGACTTTATTGATGCAAACAGAAGATGGACAAATCGTAGAGCCTTACTCTATTTCTGCAGGATTGGATTATCCAGGCATTGGGCCATTGCATGCACATTTGATCAACTCAAAGCGGGCAATGGTATTTAGTGCGACAGACACTCAAGCGATAGATGCTGCCTTTCACTTGACTAGAGAAGAAGGCATTATCCCTGCACTAGAAACAGCGCATGCGTTTGCGATTTTGGATCAAGTTGGAGCTAAGCCAGAGGAGACGATGATTGTTTGTCTTTCAGGAAGAGGAGATAAAGACTTGTCGACATACATCAGTTATTTAGACGGAAAAGAAGTAAAGCGTCACTAGACTTACAGGATTACAGATATGAAAAACAGACTGACAGATTTATTCGAGCGCAAGAAAAATAACGTTCTCAATATTTACTTTACAGCAGGACATCCAACATTAAACAGTACAGTAAATATCATTCAAACATTAGAAAAAAATGGTGCTGACATTATAGAACTAGGCATGCCATATTCTGACCCCATGGCAGATGGCGAGACAATACAGAAAAGCAGTGCTGTAGCATTAAACAATGGGATGACTCTGGACACCTTGTTTGCACAAGTTGAAGAAGCTCGTCAGACAGTACAGATTCCTTTGATTGTCATGGGTTATTACAATCAACTCATTCAATATGGTATTGATCGTTTTGTCGCCCGTTGTGCAGCAGTAGGTATTGACGGGATGATTATTCCTGACTTGCCTATGGCTATCTACGAAAAAGACCATAAATCTTTATTTGAGCAATACAATATCTCACACTCTTTTTTGATTACACCGCAAACATCAGACGATAGAATCAGACAAGCAGATGAATTAAGCTCAGGGTTTATTTATGTGGTTTCTCAATCTAGCATAACAGGAAAAACGGGTGACATCAACAAAGAACAAGAAGCTTATTTTGAGCGCATCAATGCCATGAGATTAAAAACACCAACATTGATTGGTTTTGGTATTCATGACAAAGCAACTAAAGAACGAGCATTTAATTTTGCGAATGGTGCAATCATTGGTAGCGCTTTTATTCGATCTGTTGATGGTGCAAATGGGAATATCGAATCCACCATTGAAGAATTTTTACAAGGTGTCATTGGCTAAATAAAAAAACTGATAAGTTAAATTCTAGAATTATATTCAACAAACAACCTCAACTATGGCACATGCTAGCGAACTCATGCCCTATCATTTTAATCCTTCGGAAAATATGTCTGAGGAAGATAAAGAGTCAGTTTACAAACGCGTCATCACAGAACTAAAAGCACTCCTCCTTGGTGAGACTGATGTCATTCTAAAAATGTGCAGCATCAACTGTTTGTTGAAATCCAATTTGACTCATTATTATTGGGTTGGTTTTTACTGTGTGAATGATGGCAAACTTACTGTAGGGCCTTATCAAGGAACATTAGGATGTTTACACATTGATTTTAAAAAAGGTGTTTGTGGTGCTGTAGCTGATTCTAAAATAACCAAAATTGTGAAGCAAGTGCATGACTTAAGTCAAGGAGACGAACACATCGCTTGCGACCCAAACTCTCAATCGGAAATAGTGGTGCCAGTATTTAACCAAGATAAAAAGCTAATAGCTGTATTTGATGTAGACAGCAGCTTGCCAAATAGTTTTGATGAGATTGACCAAAGGTATCTAGAACAAATCATGAGCTTGTTTTTCTCGGAAAGTAAATTATCGCAAACACAACTTGTCATATGAAGAGCACGCTTTCGAGCAGAGGTATAGAAGCCTCTAACACAATATTGAGAATTGACCTTGATCTTTCAATGGAGGCTGCAGGTAATCTGTATGACCCCGTACTCAATCCAGAAGGTGTATTCCCTCTGAGCATTGCAGAGAACAGATTGCTATGGGATGTATTAAAGAAAAAATTTCAAGAAATAGCTGCAGAGAATCAATTGGATGATTGGGTATTAGGCTACACTTATGCATCTGGATCAACACAATTTAGAGAAGCCATCGCCGAATTTTACCAACGATACATAACGAATTGTAAGATTGAACCTGATCACTTAGCGTGTTCACCAGGTGCATCAGGTATCGTGGAAATGACAGGCTTACTTCTGGCTGAACAAGGCGATGTCTTTGCAGTGCCAGCTCCTTGTTACCCCGTTTATCGTCAGGACTTTGGAAACATTTCTGGTCTGCAACGATATGACATCAAGACTTTTGAAAAACTGGACGAATTGCAACATGGTCCATTATTAAATCTGATGGATCTGGAACAAGCCAAAGCCGAAATTGAATCTAAAGGAAAGCGTCTAAGCATTTTATTATTGACATCTCCAGATAATCCAACCGGCACACGATATTCTTCAAGACATTTAGAAGAGATCATGGATTGGTGTGAGGCAAGAGAGATCCATTTGATTGTCAATGAAATTTACGCCTTGTCACGAATTGATACATCAAGAGAATCAATTAAAGACGATTATCCCCATGTTGACACTTACGATTCATTTGCCTTTTTAATGTCCACTAGAAAAAGTAATTACTTCCATCACTGGTATTCTTTTTCGAAAGACTTTGGCATTTCAGGCTTTCGAGTAGGCATTCTCCATTCACAAAATGAGGAGTTGATGACTGCATATGAAAATTACAACCTTACCCATAGTGTATCCAACCATACGCAATGGTTACTCCTCAAATTATTAGAAGATGAATTATTTATCAACAACTACATCAAAGAAAACACAAAACAACTGACCAATTCTTACATCCAGGTCATCAAGCTTTTGCGAAAGTATGATATCCCTTACGTGCCATCGTCAGGAGGTTTATTTGTTTGGGCCGATTTCTCCAAATACTTGAGAGAACAATCCGAAGATGCTGAAATCGATTTTTGGCGACAGGTGTATAAGGAAACTGGTGTCCTGTTTACACCCGGAAATGGATTCGGCCATAAGGGCTTTGGCTTTTTTCGGATTGTATATCCGTATGTGCCGTTGGAGATTCTTGAGGTTGCGTTGGAGCGGTTAGATGGGTTTTTGGGTGGGAGCCTTCCGTCCTTGTAGGCGTCCCGCCTCAAGAAAAGCTGAGTGAGTCTTTTTTGATTTCTCATCCGTTTTGCTGAGGCTAGAAGCCTCCAGCGACGTGCATCTCGTCCTTGTAGGCGTCACGCCTCAAGAAGTGATAGGCAAGCCTTTTTTGCTTTCTCCTCCTCTTTGTTTATTTTTAGACAAAGATTAAAGATTATGGAAAGGCGTTCATTTTTATCTGCAGGTTTAGGATTAACTGCTTTGGGTACTACAAGTGCTACAGGCAAATTAGAAAACAGGTCAATAGCTGGAGGGAATGAACTCTACGAGTGGCGAACCTATGACATCAAGTGGGGTTCTGATGTGAAGTTATTAATCACCTATTTGAAAGATGTACTAAAACCTACGTTGCTCAGACATGGGGCAAAGCAAGTCATGGTATTCGATGAGATTGCTCCAGGTGGTCCGAATAAAATATTTGCATTGATCAGCTATCCTGATGCAAACACCTATGTGAGTTGCCAGCAAATTTCAGCTGATGAAAAGTACAGTATGAGTGCAAAATCTTATAACTCCATTGCACCAGATAAAGCATTATACAATCGATTCAATTCAAGCTTATTGTTGGCTTTTGACGGTATGAAAGAGATGCTGGATCCTGTCAATAATGCTACTGTTTTCGAACTTCGTATTTATGAAGGATACAGTGAAGATGCCGTTCGGCGGAAAATAGCAATGTTCGATGATGAAGAAATTGCTTTATTTCATAAAGTGGGACTCCATCCAGTTTTCTTCGGTAAAATGATCAGCGGACCTTACCGACCCTGCCTAGTTTACATGCTTAACTTTACAGATATGGATGCGCATGGCGTTGCTTGGAAGGCATTTCTACAAGCACCAGAATGGAATGAAATGAAGGTGAAACCTAAGTATGCGAATACGGTTTCTAATATTCGGAATACGTTTTTGAAGCAGATATAGGAATGTTTAATGTTTAATTTTGAATGTTAAATTGATAGTAGAAGGGTATGAAAAATAAACATTAAGCTTTAAACATTAAGCTTTAAGCATTAAACATTAAGCTTTAAACATTAAGCTTTAAACATTAAGCTTTAAACATTAAGCTTTAAACATTAAGCTTTAAACATTAAGCTTTAAACATTAAGCTTTAAACATTAAGCTTTAAACATTAAGCTTTA
>CALLFA010000154.1 GCA_937997635.1 uncultured Saprospiraceae bacterium
ACGACCATCTATTGTATAGGTACTACTAAATGATGTAATCTCCTCACTTTGCCACAATGCTGTCACTTCATAAAATTCTTCTTCGATTGTATCGTAGGTAGGATTTGAAGGATCTGACCATTCGGCAATTCTCCACTCCAATGCTTCGAAGGTATTATTCCCCTGTGGATCAGAAAATGGACTATTTGAAAATGTCAGCCCGTCTAGCGGGAATCCTCCAGGACCTGTATATTGGACAACCGGTTTTGCTGGCATTCTAGAACTATTGTAAACGGCGTTTAGGTGATTAGCTCTATCACCCCACCACGATTCATAGTCATCAATCACTTCCTGGAATGTCGAATAATTTTGACTCCATCTAGCCCTGTCGGCATCTGTCCAATTGGCAGATAAGCTTGGGTCAAATATTTTACTGATCTCATCTTGGATTAAAAACGATCCTTGTTCGTCATTGCAAAGCAAATCAAGACCTTCGCGCATGTTATTCTCAAACGTAAGCCTGATTGATTCATAGCTTAGAATCTGATCTTTAAATGGACTCCTGACATCTTCATATGGAGACCATTGATTGCGAGGCGCCCAACCATCTTCATCCCGCGGCACACCCATGGTTGCGTTAAGGTCATCAGGTATGACATACCATTTATCTGTCTCTGGATTATAATAATCAATGTAATTATGCTGGCCAGGATAATTTGTTTCATTATTCGCTAGCATTTCTTGAGCTGCCATAAAACCATAATGGTGATCGAGGTCGAGATGATCCCTGATCCAAGTTTCGGAAGGAGTTGGCACAAAACAACTAGAACACCCATTACTCATGTCATCCCATTCATTATTCCAGATATTGAATATGGGATTAAACAACCCGTGAGGCGCTGCTTCACCATCATGAAGAATATCAAATGGAAATCTGTATCCATGAATATTACCATCAGGCAAATCTCTTAGGTTAAGAAAATCGCCATTGAAATCTTTGAAATTTCGAAGATATTCTCTGATGACATGGATGCCTTCAAAATCGTTGGATGGATTCGTGTTGTCTATAATTCGCAAATGAGCATAGTCTGCTTTTGAAGCAATGACACCCATCAATTCAAAAATCTTGAAGATGACAGACTCCATAAGACCGTGGCTATCTATATCATTCATCTGAGTACTGGAAAAATGCAATCTATCGCGTCGCCCTGGATAATCATTGCCTAGATCATCTTGAATGACCACTGGTCTCCCATCATTGCAATTGACACGCAAATTCCTTCGCGGATTATTGTAAAATGGAGAGGTGCTTAAAGACACATGATCATAGACTTCAGTTGCAGTAACTAATGCACCTTCATAATCAATGTTATCAGAAAGGATAATATAGGTTTGCAAATCAGGCAAGGTATTCACATTGATGCCCCCGACAGGTGCATGGCCATCGTAAACGAAGTATGCATAATTAGCTTCATCAAAATCCTGGTCAGGGAATAATTTGGAGTAGCCTTGATTGTTGTTGACTCTTATTCGATATCTCACCAATCGTCTGTTTGTTTGGATCGAAGAAGGTAAGACAACTGTCCACACATTATCACAGTTTTGGAGATCGCCATTTGTACCATCATCTCTCATTGCAACAGGCGTCCAATTGGTAAAATACTCGCTCTCGCTTCTCCTAATAAAGTCACCTGGTTCTACAATTTGATATTCCAGTGTGACATCCAAATTTTGAATGTTTTGGGAGTTAGGGATATTCATGTCTATTCTCACCTCTTGTCCAGACTGAGGTCGAGACGGCAGATGCTCCACTGATTGTACGATTGGAATGTTTTGTGGATTTTGCTGATAAACGGCTGAGTTTAAATTTCCAGGTGTTGGGTCTTGTTGTTCCCACGATCCACCAAAGGCAGAATCAAAAGTCGGGTGCATTTTTTGAATGGACCTTCCATTACCCAAATCTGAAGATGGCCACTCATGCCATCCGCTATACGTAAGTCCTTCCACCCGATCAAAATTGGCTGCATGCAAATTGAGTTCTCCTTCATACAAGGTTAATTGTCCTGACCAAGGTCCGAGCACAGGCACATTCCCTGGAATCGCATAGGCAGCTTGCAGATCAGATGGATTTTCAGCTACAATGATGTACGAATTTGCTTGAACAACAGTACCAGCTGGAAATTCAAAATACACGTCACCTTCCAATTTATAGTTGGACACATCAATTTGCTGCCCACTTTGATTGAATAGTTCGATGAATCTCGTTTCGTTTTGTACAGCCAAGCGACGATACAATATCTCATTAAACGTCAAGGATTGACTAACCAAACTCTGACAGAAGAATAGAGTAAAACAAGAAAAAATAAGCCTACACATCACTGTAAGATTTGAAACTAGTCTAACTACGATCCAAAGGTTTGGGTGTAAATGAAGTACATCATTAATATAAAAATGATGACAAGTTGAATAGCGGGAATAATATTCCGATGCTTATTCTGATTGGTGGAATGCATTTTACTAGTTAGTATTAATTAATGTGAGGAAACCGACCTCCTTGCAAAGATAAGGGATTGGCTATTAATGAGTTAGAAAAAGCTTGTAAACGCATAAGAAATTAACGAACGTAAATGAGCGTACATAAAAGGAGGCAAGAAAGGTTAAGATTCCAGACAAATATTGATTTTTGCTGTGCGTAATCTGTGGTCTGAATTGAATTAATCGTCTTATACTATTATTGAAATTTTCGTGTGTGTATAGGGCTTAGGGATTGGATGTAAAAGGGATTTTCTTTGAATTGAGGAGCATGTCAAAAATCGCTTGATTATTTTTGCTTGCATGGTATTTGCTGTGTTTTTTTGAAGGCTTTTTTCGGATATACGGGTAACAGAATACCGAAAATTTCTTGTCTAGGTATAATTGGCTACCAGACATCTTTAGTGCTCTTTCCGCATATCCATAGAAGCCTTTGTTCCTGGTTCAATATTAATGAAGTATAACAACTTTCTCACTAATCAGATAGTCCTTAGATCTGAAAACAACATTGTATAAGCCATTTGGGAAATTTGATGTGTCAATCTTAACAACACTCCTGTCATTTTTATTTGTCCTTTGTATAGAATGTAAAATTTGTCCTTCATTATTCACAATATGAATCCAGTCTGTAGCAAAAGGGATATTTCCCAAATCAAGATGGATTTGATCATGAATTGGATTTGGGTAAATTTGAATATTCGGAGAGTCATCCACAAGAATGATTGAGGTTGTTGCCTCCATTTTAGAATCAATAAAATCAAGAGATCTGCTGACACTGCTTTCTGTTACTTGATGATTTAATCCAAAAATGATACCTCCTCCAAAATTATCTGGATACACGGTTTCCATAAATGCTATAAAGTCCTGATTAAACCCTCTCAACCAAATATCATCCCGACCACAATCTGCATAAATAAACGGCATATTAGAATCATCAGATTCAGCAAGATTTAAAAAACCCTCAGTACTTCGTTCCGATTCATCTTGATTAAAGTAGTTTTTAATGACATCAGCATTTTTTTGCATGATCTGCAATTTTTCAGGTATAATAACTCCATTTTCATTGACTAGCAGATCCGGTTCACCATCAGGTGTCAGTCCAATCCAAACAGCAGATAGACCACTTACTTCATCAACAAAAATTGGTGTGCCTGCACGGTATTGATCAAGGATAGGCTCCCAAACTGCGGTAGGTCGAAGAGACGCATATGCTGCATGTGCACCAATAGCAACGAATTTATCTCTGTGTTTTAATCCAATTCGCAAGGCTCCATCAGCACCTGATGAAAAACCTGCAATGCCCATTGTTTCTCTGCTGAAATTAATTTTGTTCTTGAGGTTGTATTCCTCTTCGATTTGTAAAGCATCCATGAGATCTTTAATGATGACATCCTCATAATTTCCAAAGTATTCAGAGTTTTCATACTGATGAGCACTTAAGAAACTTGGCTTATCAGTAAACTCGGCTTTTAATTGGGGCATAACAATGATCATTGGTCTGATTCTAAAATCACTTGGATCTATTGAAGCAGGAAAATCAATACGTCTCTGAATCATATTATCCATTGCTCTTCGTATCGGGCCAGCAACTGTTGATGCGTTTGAATTTCCAGATCCATGTAAAAAGATAACTAGCCTGTATTGATCATCTGTGGAAGCATCATAATCTGGCGGGAGGTACACCGTCATAGTCTTTTGATCAGCATCAAAAAGAGACGGTGTAGAGAAGTTGAGGGTGACGAGTTGGGATTGACTATTTAAGGCAAGCACCCAAAACAGAGTTGAACTAAGGGTTAATATATATTTCATTTCAGTCAAGATTTAGCACAATCAAACCCTGAGAATTCCAGCGCAGTATATCTCTTGCCATTGTTCCATTCGACAGTATTATGGAGTGATGCAAAATGGGATTCATTAGAAGAATATATTGTATCCCCTACTCCTTCATTGCATCTAAATAATGCTAGAGGGTCAGACTGAGAAAGTCCAATTGTACTAAGCGTAAGAAAATAAATTATGATTTGAGTTGATTTGAGCATTGCTATGGAACTAGATTTAGAAAATAAATTAGCACAATTGAGATATGAGAGGGAATAAAAATCTAGTTGTCACCTACAACTATAACGCTAAACTTTTGTGCCGATGAATAAGAGTTAGTCAAAATCCAGAAATCATCAACAGTTTGATTAAAAATTGTAAAGTCACTATTTGTACCAGACACTACAGCAGCATAAATATTATTAGACATCGGTGTATGGAATACTAACCTATATGCTCCTTCATCCTCTGTCACAATGCTTAAATTAACACCATCACTAATACTTTCATTTTCAATATGTGCCCAGGCTTTTATAATTGTGTTGCCATATAGAGAATTTCTATCAGGAATGGTATTCCTTCCAATGGATCCAGGATCAATATTTATAATTCCAGTTTGATCAATGATTCTCAAACCAAAGCCTGGACTAGAATCATCTCTTATAACAAATCTATTTAAAAAGTCTGCGTAGTATAGATTTATCCCATCAATTAGGTTATTAGAACTTTTAAAGTTAATAGTAGGAAACGCCTCTAAGTTTCTTAACGTTAATGTTGCATCATCATCACTATGAAAATTGATTTGTAGAGATTGATCTATTATTGATTGAGCATGGATATTAGTTATTCCTAGTAAGCAAAATAATATAAGTATACCTTTCATAAATGATAATTTTGAATTTATAATAATTAGAACTAAGAAGAAATTTTTTATTCTGGGCAAGGATCTTGAGAAGTATCTACAATTATTCCTCCACCCACATTGATTACTCTCGTTCTTTCTGCACAATCTTTTAAAATAATAAATAGAATTATGACTACTAAATCCATGAGTTAACAGGCCACCCATTAAATCATCTTCACTTGCCAA
This sequence comes from uncultured Saprospiraceae bacterium, assembly GCA_937997635.1. Taxonomy (GTDB): domain Bacteria; phylum Bacteroidota; class Bacteroidia; order Chitinophagales; family Saprospiraceae; genus CALFUK01. The sequence goes on from CALLFA010000154.1 coordinate 5,420, forward strand.
TCCCACCGAAAAGGTTGCCTAAGTGGGTTTGTCAACCGAACATGCTTTAGCCTTCCCACCATACGGTTATTGATAGAGTGATTTGGTAGTAACAATTATGTTTAAGAACGTTTTCTTAAGCTTTGGCCAGTGAGTTCTATTTTAGAGCATTTAGCCATTAATCTGTCCATAATGGCATCAGCAATAGTTGGCTCGTCGATATAGTCATACCAATTGTTTAAAGGCAGTTGCGATACGATAATGGTACTGCCTTGTTGGTATCTATCTTCGAGTATTTGTAGTAATGCTAATTTTAAGTCATGACTTAGAGCTTGTAGTCCAAAGTCATCAAAAATGACGACTGGTGCTTTTCTGATTCGATTCATCCATTTAATGTAAGTGCCTTGTACTTTAGCAACAGCCAGTTCTTCAATAAACCTGTTGAGATTAAAATACAGTGTTCTGTATCCTAACAGACAGGCTTGATGACCCAGTGCACAACTCAGATAAGATTTGCCACATCCTGTAGCACCAGTAATAAGGATATTTTCAGCTCTGTCGATATAGGAGCAATCGGCTAGTCTAGCAATTAATTGTTTGGATAAATTTCTTTGTTCAGAGCAGGTAATATCCTGGATACTTACTCTGTATCTGAGTTTTGACAGACGAAGCAGCATTGATGTTTTCTTGTGTGCTCTGCTTTGTAATTCGGCATCTACCAGTGTGGCAATACATTCATGTGTGTCTGGTTGTTTGTCAATTGGAAGTTCGGCAATGCTTTTGTAAGAAGATGCCATACCATCCAGTTTCATTTTTTGCATACATGCTACTGTAGCTTGTGTATTCATATTTTTAATGTTTAATAATGTGATTAATCATAATGTTGTTTACCCCGGACATTGTTATGTTCAGGGATAGTAAAAGGAACTTGTTGCTGTTGATCACTTTGTATAAGGTCCATGTTATTAACCAGTATGTTTTTGACTATTCCATAACTAACTCTGTGTTGAGATCTGACCTTTTAACAGGCAGCTTCTAATCGGTGTTCTGAGTATTTGTGTTTAAGCCTAATCAATCCTAGACAGCTATTGTAGGTCTGTTCAATGAGATGTTTTTTTCTAGTAACTGCGTGATCACCCATTCGGTATGAGGACCTATTTTTTTGGCCTGTGTTTTAAAATAGTCACTGTCCCATCCTCTTTGTTCTAGGTATTTTTTATGCTTCTCAGGCATATGTTCAGCAAAAGTGGAATAAGCATGTCTACGTTTGTCTCTACGATGTATGGCGATGCGTTGACTCTCGCAATAAATCTCTACAACTTTATTTGTGTATACCACTTGTGTTTGTTTTGCTACATACTGATAAGGTACACTGTACTGGTGCCAATCTTCGCCTAAGATCACATGGTAGTTGCGCTGTACTTTGGCCAGAGTCGACTTTTTTAACTCAAATAGTTCTGCTGGCAAATCTACCATATGCGGTTTTTCATCACGTTCGAATCGTTCGTTTCGACTATAAGATTTTCCTTGCATTTTTGCGTCATTCATTTGATCAATCAATGGCTTGAACGCCAGATTGATTTGTTTGATATTTGTCAATGTTTGATTGCGTAAACGTGCGTATACTTTATTGTATACAATGCTGACATGTCTTTCTACGCTAGCTTTGTCTTTTGGTTTAGCTACACGTGTAGCTAGCAATTCTATTCCATAATAGGAGGATAATTGAATACACAACTCATTAAATGTTGGTTCGTATCTATCCGACTTGATCACAAAGCTTTTGAGATTATCACTTTGGATGATTTGTGGTAAGCCACCAAAATACACAAGTGCCTGATTCAACCCATCGAT
>CALLFA010000155.1 GCA_937997635.1 uncultured Saprospiraceae bacterium
CTAGAACCTAGAACCTAGAACCTAGAACCTAGAAGCTAGAAGCTATGGGGCAGCAATTTTTTGATTAATCTCCGTTATAAAGGATAAGATTTCTTCTCGACCTTTCTTTGATTTTGCGGAAGTGATAAATTGTTGAGGCAATTCGTCCCATTGTGCAAGTAATGATTGGTTGATGGTTTCAATGTTATCGGCTAATTCCTTTTCTTTCAGCTTATCTGTTTTTGTAAAAACGATAACAAACGGTAGGCCATGTTCTCCCATCCAGTTTATGAATTCTTGATCTATCTGTTGTAAAGGATGCCTGCTGTCTAACAGTACGAATGTACATTGCAATGATCTACGTAGGCTCAGGTACCGTTCGATCATTTGTTCAAATTTGGCTCTTTGCTTTTTGGATACCTTGGCGTAACCGTATCCAGGGAGATCTACCAAATACCACACTTTATTGACATCAAAATAGTTTATGAGTTGAGTTTTGCCCGGTGTATTCGATACTCTTGCCATATTTTTTCTCTGACAGAGCATGTTGATTAGGGAAGATTTACCAACATTGGATCTCCCGATAAATGCGTATTCTGGCAATTTTGTCGGTGGACACTGACTTTCGGATATGTAACTCCCGACAAACTCGACATCTAAATGATTCATCTACGGCACTTTATTTGATATGTAATAATACAACGATGCATTTATAGTTGGATAATAATATGAACAAACTCCTAAACGCAATCACCATGAAACGATTAATCCTCACAAAAGTATGCTTTCTCTTTGTTCTTAACATTGGCATTAGTCAAATTGAATTTGGCATGAAAGCAGGTTTGCATTCCTTTGATCTGGCCAACGAATCTATTTTGGTGCCTGGCTCAAACGAACAAATGGAACTCAATTTCTTAGAATCTGAATATGGCTTTCAATTTGGTTTATATTCTAGAATTAAGCTTTTTGGACTCTATATCGAACCTTCATTCATGTTGCATACGACTTCTGTAAATTTTACATTAAATGAAATCGGAGACAATGGCATAGCTAACTCTATAATAAATGAACGATTTACCAATCTAGACATTCCTGTCTTGGTGGGATTCAAATTATTGTTTTTTAAAGCCTTTGTAGGCCCTGTTGCACATCTCAATATTGACAGCACATCAGATTTGATCGATATTGCTGGCTATTCTCAACGTTTCGATAGAGCAACATATGGGTTTCAAACTGGTCTTGGTTTTGATATTTGGAAACTGAGATTAGGGATTAAATATGAGGGGAATTTATCTAAATTTGGCGACCAGATGCTTATGGGCAACCAGAATGTTAGTTTTGATAAACGACCTTCTCGTATCATCGCTAATGTCGGTTATAGGTTTTAGAGTTTAGGAGCTAGGTTCTAGGGAGCTAGGTTCTAGGGAGCTAGGTTCAAGGGGCTAGGTTCTAGGAGCTAGGTTGCTAGGAGCTAGGTTCTAGGAGCTAGGTTGCTAGGAGCTAGGTTCTAGGAGCTAGGTTCCTTTATTTCAAATCTTTGACTTAAAGCTTTGTATCATTTTCTGAATTTCAATGAGTTCAATTACTAAGTCCTTAGGGACTTTTGGACTATTATAAATCTCTTTTGTAAGTAGTAATTGAGTTTCGAGTTCAAAACTAGAACCTAGTGAAATTTCTAAGTATCGTTTCATCTCTTTGTTAGAGCGTCTTGAGCAACCTTCAGCAATATTCGATGGTATGGAAACTGCACATCTTCTCATTTGTGATGTTAGCCCATACGTTTCACTTTTTGGTAGTTCACTTGTTAGCTTATAAACACGTTTTGCAAGAAGAATACTCCGATTCCAAATTGCTAACTCTTTAAAATTCCTCATAAAATGTAAAGTTTGTTGTTGTTGTTAAAAACAATTTAATAAAAAATATCTGAATTTACTAGGAAGCTCTTAGCCCAAATACTTAGCCTCTAAATTCTGGAAGGTATAAACATTCTAATATTACTTGATTGCACTAAAAAAGGCATTAAGAATATGCTGCCAACAGGACTCATGCTGTTAGATCAAACAATTCTCTTTAAACGAAAAAGCAAACTAGAACCTGACACCTAGTTACCTTACCCCCATAATTCCCTAACCCCTCCCTACTCTCTTTCAAAAAGAATCCCCGGATTCAAGATCCAATTCGGATCAACGGCAGTTTTCGCCGAACTCAACATTTTAGCAAAAATATCCGAACGTTGACGCTTATAATATGGTTGATGATCTCTGCCAACTGCATGGTGGTGTGTGATTGTGCCACCATATTCGATTAATGTATTGGACACTTTTTGTTTGATGGCATCCCATTGCTCGAGTTGCTTGTCTTTGGTGCCTTTGGCAATGATGGTAAAATATGGAGCTGGTCCATCTGGGTAAATGTGCGTGAACCGACAAGTCACGATGCCAGCACCGCAATGTTCTTGGATGGCATCATTAGCGGCTTTTTTTACTGCTTTATAGAAGGTCGGAAATTGATCCCAGGTGACTGCTGTTTCAAATGTTTCTACAACGAGTCCTTTCATCATTAAGTGGTCTCTTAAGTAAGGAGCTAGTAAAAACGAATTTTTCCAGGCGTCCCCTTTTGTACTTCTTTTCTCTGAAGTCACTCGCGCTTCATCCCAAGTGCCGCCAGCTTCTTTACAAATGGCAAGTGCCTCGTGCATCCAGGGTGTGACGTCCCGTTGGTGTGATTCAAATCCTATAATGAGCATTGCACTAGTACCATCTCCGAGTCCATTATTAAATGCTTCTATTGCATCAATCAGTCTGGCGTTTGCAGGATTGAGACCTGACTGTGAAATCAATCTCGCTGCTTCTGCTCCAGCATGAAAATCTTTGAAGGACACAGTGATCGTTTTTTTGAATGTTGGTATGTTTTGCAAACGCATCCAGGCCGAAGTGATGATGCCCAACGTACCTTCTGAGCCGCAAACCAAACGTTCTTCGCTAGGACCTGCGCCTGAACCTGGCAATCTCCGACTTACCATTTCACCAGTTGGAGTGATCATGCTGACGTTTTGTACAAACTCATCGATGTGTGTATATAATGTAGCGAAGTGTCCCCCACTCCGTGTTGCTATCCATCCGCCGAGTGTAGAAAATTCAAAGCTTTGCGGGAAGTGCCGCAATGTCAAGCCGTGCGGTTTTAATCCAGCTTCAATTTGTGGCCCAAACATACCACCTTGTATATGAGCAGATCTTGACGTTTGATCGATTTCAAGTATCTGATCAAAATGTTTCATATCAACAGAAATGATGCCTTTGTAGCTGTTGTCATCTGTTGGTTCGACGCCACCGCATACACTACTGCCACCACCGAAGGGAATAATTGTAATCTCTTCTTTTGATGCAAATGTCATGAGTTGTTGAATGTCAGCTGTTGATTTTGGATAGGCAACATAGTCTGGTGGATTTGGGTACATGCCTCTCAATCCTCGCCACACATCTCTGAATGATTTGCCGTAACTATGGCTTGCTCGGTCGTAGTTGCTTGACGAACAAAATGATGCTAATTCGGAGGGTAAGGATATTCGCGCTTGACGCAAATCTAAGTCATCAACTGCAATAGGTTCGTGATGTTCGAATTCTTCTATCCCCAATAACTTCTTAGTCATTGACAAGTTTTTATTTATCATCTCCTCAGGCAACAGAAACTTATCGTAGCCCCATCCCCAATAACTTCTTGTCTGTGTCATGTTGATTCATTTATATCATAGGTAAACGTCAGACCTGCGTTGTCTTGCAGTCTCTTCAATAAAGCATCACCCATTGCTACAGAAGGCGTGAGTAGGCCATAGGTATCAGATAGCTCATCCTTGGCTAAAGCGATAGCAACTTCAGCCAACATTTTTGATGTGGAGCCATAACCTGGATCTTTATCTCCTGTCACTTTACCGATTACGGTTGTGTCGTCATGTAATCGCGTATACAATCGCATATCATAAAAGCCATTTTCTCTTTCTTCTTTACTCGGTCCTTCACCAGGTTTTGGCGTTTTTTTGTCCACCACTCTCTTTAGGAATGTACCTGGTTTTGCCAACATCAACATCGCCATAGAAGCAGCAGCAGCTGTCGCCTTCATCCGATTGGAAATGCCTTTACCAGTCATAGCAGATTCGCTGTATCTGAATTCTTTACCATATTCATAATCCATCAATGCATTGCTGCGTCTGACAACTTTAGTATTGATGCCAGCCATGACAAATGGATAATTCCAACTGTCAGACACTTTATCGAAAACAACTTTCTGAAGATCTTTTTGATCAGGACCGTATTGTTCACCTTCTGGATTTAAACTGTATGGATTGTTTAATATCCCATAAATAGATTTATCCTCTTCTGCATTTTCTATCATTCCCGCAAGGGACGCATATGTACCACCGCTGATACCACCTTTAAATGCTTTGACACGCATGTCAATCTGTTTGGCGTAATGACCCGTTTTTGCTTTGGCTTGCTGCTGCATAAAATATACCCCCATATCTGAAGGGATAGAATCGAATCCACACGTATGGACAATTTTCAATTTTTTGGAAGATGCCATGTCGTGATAGAGATTGATCATTTTCACCATCCAAGGTACTTCACCAGTTAAATCACAATAATGACAATCATTTTCAACGCAAACTTTTACAAGCAAGGACCCGTATTGATCATATGGCCCAACGGTCGTACACACCACCTTTGTTCGCTTAGATAATTCAATAAGGCTTTGTTCGTTTTTACTATCAGCGATGATGATGGGAATCGTATCATCAGCAACTTCATCTCGAACTTTTTCCAACTTCTCTGTATTACGTGCAGCCATCGCCCACTTGAGATCAGGCGTGTTACCGTATGTTTTATACAAATACTCAGCTACTAGTTTTCCAGTGAATCCTGTTGCTCCCCAAAGTATGATATCAAATTCTCTGTTTTCTTGCATGGATAGGTGGTTTAGTTTGTGGTTGTAAGATGCGAAATTTTGATGGACTAGCAGCTAGAATCTAGGTACTAGCTTGGATTTAACTATTCGAGTTTATACCTTGAATATGACATTGTAAAGTTTAAGATGTCTTCCTGAGATCACATTTTTTAATTTACTATTATTACTTTGCATTCAGTCATAGGTTTTAATCTAACATGAAATATCGTTTACACCTCATTTTTTATTGCCTATTATTTACGATATCCATAAGTGGGCAGCGAACAATTTCTGGTATCGTAAAAGCAGCTGATAATGAAGAAAGATTGCCATTTGCTGATTTGATCATTAAAGGTACAACTCAAGGGACATCAACGAATGTCGATGGTTATTTTTCCTTGATCGACATGCCAGAAACGCCATTTACAATACAGGTATTGTATGTCGGTTATTCGCCTACCGAAATTGACATAGAAGCAGGCAGTACCGACATCACCAATCTGCAAGCGGAGTTGTCATCAGGAGCCATTTTGGATGAAGTTGTTGTTTCAGGCAAATCATTCAAAGTGATGAATGCTTCGGAAGGCATCAGCCAGGTACAAATTTCACCAGCTCAGTTGGCCTTATTACCCAATGTAGGTGAAGTGGATATTTTCCGTTCTCTACAACTATTGCCAGGAGTCAGTGGCAGCAATGAAAGTTCATCTGGTCTATTCGTCCGTGGTGGTACGCCTGACCAAAATTTGGTGATATTGGATGGCATGACAGTGTATAATGTTGATCACTTTTTTGGTTTTTTTTCAGCCTTTAATGCAGATGCTATAAAAGATGTTCAGTTATTTAAAGGAGCTTTTCCAGCGAAATATGGAGGACGATTGTCTAGTGTGGTTGACTTGACAGGCAAGACTGGAGATCCAAATAAATTTCACGGAAGTGTAGGTCTTAATTTATTGAATGCTAGAGCGAGTGTCCAAATTCCATTATTTAAAAAAGGGTCTTTATCCTTGAGTGGAAGACGATCTTATACTGATTTGATACGAAGTGATTTATACAATAATATATTTGGCGTGTTTAGCCAAACAGAAAATCTACCTGACATAGACGGATTGGAAGTGAATACTGTAGAACCAGATTTTTATTTTTTTGACAGCAACAGTAAGTTGAGTTTCAATCCTACAGACAAGGATGTTATTGCCATATCTTTCTATTCAGGCGCAGACCATCTTGTGGAATCCAATGATGTCAATCTTCCTCGTTTTGGCGGGGCTGTCGAACTTGATTTAGATGTGGATGAAACGAATGATTGGGGCAACAGAGGGCTTAGTGGTAAGTGGTCACGACAATGGAATCCTAAGTGGTATTCTAATATGGTCATAGCTGCTTCTAATTATTTTAGCGAATACAACCGAGACTTAAATGTACAGGCAAGAATCGTTGCTATTGACTCCATTGCACTCGACCAAGACATCATAACGTTTGAAGATAACGATGTGAGAGACATCACATTCCGATTGGATAATGAGTATCAATTAAATGCCAAACATAAAATAGAATTTGGTGTGTTGGGAACAGCCGCTGAAGTCGATTATAAATTTACGCGAGACGATACATTAACCATACTGGACCTCAACCAGCAAGCGCAGTATGGTGCCGTTTACATATCGGACACCTGGAATCCAAGTGAAAAATTATCCATTAATGCAGGTCTAAGAGCTACTTATTATGATCTGAGTAAAGAGGTGTATTGGTCCCCTCGTTTTTCACTGCAATACAATTTGACTGACAAAATCAAGATAAAAAGTGCTTACGGTATACATTATCAATTTGTCAATCGAATCATTAATGAAAACGTCACGGAAGGTTCTCGAGATTTTTGGTTATTGGCTGATGATGATTTAGTGAAAGTGAGTAATGCTGAGCATTTTGTTTTGGGTGTAGCTTACGAAACCGACAATTATATTTTTGACGTAGAAGCCTACAGAAAAAACTTAAACAATTTATCAGAATTTTCTCTTCGTTTTCAAAGAGATGATATTGACCAAAATGAATTATTTTTTCAAGGCAGCGGTATTGCAGAAGGAGTCGAATTTTTATTGCAAAAAAAGAGAGGTGCCTACACAGGCTGGTTGACATATACCTTGGCAAGAGTTCGAAATAATTTCCCTGAATTAAACAATGGCTTTGAATTTCCTGCCTTGCATGATCAGCGACATGAATTCAAAATGGTCCATTCTTATGAGTGGGAAAACTATCGCTTTGCAGCAACTTTTGTCTATGCTTCTGGCAAACCATTTACAGAACCTGCAGGTCAATATACAATTGACTTGCTAGACGGTAGTACAAGTAGTTTTATCAGCGTGGGCGCAAAAAATGGTTCTCGCCTACCTGCTTATCACCGCTTGGATTTATCTGCTCATTATTTGGTGAAAGTTGGTCAATATGATGTGGATATTGGTCTTTCCGTATTTAATATATATGATCGGCGAAATGTTTGGTTTAGAGAATTTGATTTTACCGATACGCCTCCTGTTATTACTGAAATTCAATTTTTAGGCGCCACACCAAACATCTCTGCGGAGATTAAATTTTAAAAAAGGAGCATGAGAAACTGTATATTATTTATTCCCTTTATTTGTCTTTTCTTTATTTCTTGTGAAGAAGAAAACCTTAACAATATTGCAGCTAATCAATTTGTAGTAGAAGCATTTATTTTTGCTGGCGAGCCCATTCAAAACATTCGCATAAAAAGCACCTTCCCTTTAGCCGATGAAGTGGACACGTCATTCCCGATTGATGATGCTTCTGTAACCATAATCAAAAATGGACAACGATTTGATTTAGTCTCTTCTGGAGGAGATGGTTTATATCACTATCCAGGCGATGATGTCGCTATAGAAACGAATGATGTTTTTCAATTAGAAATAGAGCATAATGGCATTCGTGCATTTGCCGAAACGACTGTTCCTACTCCAACAACAGGATTAGAAATTTCACAAGACTCCTTACTAGTCCCTCAACTTCCACTCAGGGAAGGTAGAGAGGCCATCGTTCAGACCATTGGTGATTTTTTGAGAGGCTCCACTATAGAGGCGACATGGGACAACCCAACTGAAGATTTATATTATATGGTCGTAGAAAGTGTCGATGATATTCTTGATCCTATCTTCCCGACTCAAGTACTTGAAGCTTTGGCAGATTTTCGATTTGTCTCTGAACCAGTAGATGATAATTCACTTACCTTTTTTGCTGGTTCTTTGGTTTCTTTTGGCCGATATTCTGTAAGCGTATACCACATCAATCAGGAATATGCCGCACTTTTCGAAAATCGCGAACAAGATTCTAGAGACTTAAATGAGCCGCCCTCTAATGTAGTGAATGCCTTGGGTGTTTTCTCTGCATTTAATAGTCAAGAGGTGTTTTTTGAGGTGGCTAGGGAGTGAG
>CALLFA010000156.1 GCA_937997635.1 uncultured Saprospiraceae bacterium
CTATGATATTAGTGAATTATTATTATTCTATTATCTTCAATCTCAACAACTCATAACAACATGGCGAAAACACTTACATTGAGTTTGAATGGTAAGCAATATGAGGCGGCCCTGACAAAGATCGAAAGAAAGAAGATTTATGGCTATACTAAACTGGAGGTTCGAGATGGTGATGGTGGCCTCTGTCAATTGGCGACAATTACTTCTGATGGCAAACATATACTGCAGTCTGGTTCTACAGGTATAATGCCATTCAACGAAAGTGGCAACTATATTTCTAGAGCCGATATGCAGGTGGTTGATGATGATGGTAAGCCAATGGAGAAGATACCTTCCAGCTACGACCTTGAATCCATCGAGCTAAAGGAAAGTACGATTGAAGACTATCTTGATCTAAGAGTGAAAGGCATTTATCAGGTCAGTATGGAAGAATATGATGATTTATTTGCCCTCTTGGAAAATGGTAAAATCTATTCATTTGACTATTGTTATAGAGCGGCGTATGATGCTGATGATGCTTTTTTACTCAATTCAGAAGGGGTGACCTTTCTTATTATTGGGACGAAGATGAGCTACGAATACATCGGACTAGATTCTGATGTGATTGATATAATTGAAGAGAACCAAGATAATTCTCTGGATGATGACCTTGATATGGGGATGCTTTAATTAGAATGGAACAAGGATAAAATAACTACAACGATGCGAACACTAAACATGTCAAACGATAAAGGTCGGAATGCAGAAGTACATTATGTCAATCATAAGATTAAAAGTTCGTATACATTTGTGGACTTTTCTGGTCAGCCAATTGTCAATAAGAAATACATCAAATCTACCAGCAAGTTTGATTTAGACAGTCTGGTCGAGTCTTATGGTTCTATCGAAGCTGTTGCTGAAGAAATTATCTCGGGTGACCCTGAAATAGATATGGAGGTTACCGGCCAATTTTTACAAAACTCTTCCAGGGTCTATGTCAACGAAGATGAGAATATCGTGTATAGAATAAAGAAGACAGAGAAGGTTTATGATCATCTAGGCGAACTCAAAGAAGAAAGAGAATACGTCCAGAAAAAGAGCAACATCAATGGTGAGATACCGATCAGATGGACAGGAAAGCATATCCCCAAAGAATCGTTTTTTAGAAAATTTGTGTCTATGCATACCTATAGAATCACACACGATTCTGGTCTGAAATATGATTTTCTTTTTGATATGGCGACTAAGTTGTCAGAGCAAAATGCAATGATGCTAATTGCAGGAGGGGAACAAGGGAATCAACCATTGATCATGCAAGACAGTGGTAAGCCTTACCGAGCATTCTTGGAAGGAAGAGTCAAAGGTGAACAATACCTACTCCTGATGCATCTTACTAATATGGAACTGAAACCAATACCTCAACAAACCGAAAAAACAGAGGAATGACAATTCAAGATTATCAAGAACTCATCAAGGAGTACAAACTCAGAGTCTCCTCCAGATATCTTTCTATTGCTCCTGACAAGTTGGAAAAAATCACCATACAGGACCGCTATCTTGTTTCTAAGAAATACGATGGGCACTTTTATGGAATGGTATATGCTGATGGCAAATGCACCTTTCTTAACCCAAAAGGAAAAAAGGTCGAAGGACTTCAAGTCAATGCTGATGTAGAGAAGGTGCTTAGTTCGCAACCTTCAGATGTTTGCCTAGTTGGAGAATTGTATGTGTCATCCGAGGAACGATCTCGGGCATTTAATTTGACAAAAGCGTTGACAGATAAATCTCCTGATGTATACTTTGCAGCGTTTGATGTATTGGCAGTTGATGGTAAGGAACTCGAAAATTTAGACTCATTTGAGAGATTCGAAGAAGTCAAAAAGTATGCGACTGGTACGCACTTCCACACAATAGACGGTGAGATTGTCGAATCCCGTGCGGCAATAGGGGAGAAGTTTGAAAAGGCCATAGAACAAAACGAAGAAGGTATCGTCGTTAAAGGTGAGGGGCTTGTCACCTACAAAATCAAACCCATATTCACCTTCGATGCAGTAGTGGTAGGCTTCGCGGAAGGAGATGGTCGTCGTGCAGGCTTGCTCAGAGATTTATTGCTAGCTTTCATCAAGGAGGATGGTAGTTTTCAGGTATTTGCTCATCTCAGTCATGGATTTGGTGATGAACAAAGGCAAGAACTGTTGCAGCAACTTCAAAAGTCAGTTGTTGAAAGTGACTTCACAGAAATAGCGGCAAACAAGGTTGGGTTTCAGATGGTCAAGCCAGAGCTTATTGTGGAATTTAGTTGCCTTGATATCATCAATGAAGACTCCAAAGGCCTTCCGATACAAAAAGCGAACTTAGTGTACTCTGAATCCGAAGGCTATCAGTTTGCAAGACATTTGCCTTCTGTCAGCACAACCATTCCCGTTTTTCTCAGATTTAGAGAAGATAAATCAGTCAATCCTCAAGATGTTCGTTTTGCACAGGTAGAAGAATTGGTCTCTTTTGATGTCAAAGACAAAAAACCACTAGAAGCTTTACCTCTAAGCGAGCTGATCAAACGAGAAGTCTATGTCAAGGAAACAAGCAAGGGTAAAATGGTCAGAAAATTCTTAATCTTCAAGACCAACAAAGAAGCATTTGGAAGTCATCCCGCTTTTGTATTTCATCTGACTGATTTTAGTGCCTCACGTAAAGACCCTATCAAAAAAGAACTTCGCCTGTCAAATGACGAAGCGCAGATCAATCAAATTTACGATGAGTACATCGAGAAAAATATTAAAAAAGGCTGGGAGAAAGTGTGATTGTGTAAGTCATTGGCGCTTAGCTATTGGCTTCTATGTCCAGACAATTACATTTATACTTGTAGCTTGGTGATGCGTTTAACTTTACGTGTTATTGAATATGGCTTTATTGGAGCTAGTTTAATTGTAAAGATCCTAAATAGACTATGTAGTCCTAGTTCCTAGGAGCAATGTGTCGCAACTTAAAATTCCTTATTCCACCGAGGTAAGGTGCCATTAAGATCAAAAAAATCCTGAATGATTATTCCTTTAACGGTATTTGGAATAGTAAAAATATCTTTATCTAATGTCTCCCACCAATACACATCTAAAGCATCAATATTTTCTGATATTAGTTTTTCTTTCCAACTAATTTTTCTTGATTGTTCAAACTGTATTCCATTTACCAATTCACCGTAAAGCCCATCTTTAGGAATTTGTAATTTTCCGTTTTGATTGATTTTTCCAGAAGCTCCAACATAAACCAAGTTGATTCTTCCATCTTTTAATTCATATACAAGAAATACCCCAACGCCTTTTTTAGGAGCGTTGCAAACATCTTTAAGGTTTTGATTTGCAGAATAAAAGAAATGATCATTTGATTCGTAAGGATTTAATATGTCAAACATTTCAGTTTATTTTATAGTTTTAATTTTCTTAATTTTCTTCAATTTTAATATTATTACTTGTATACCAAAAGGAGGATGGTTTGGCTGATTTATTACGTAGACATTTTGTCTGTTGTCAAGATGAAAAACGCAGTGAATGCAGGCATTCACGAGTATTTTCAACGATGAGAACAGATAAAAGATCAAGTAAGAAACGGTCAAACTATTTTCATTTTGGTAATTGATCAAATATTTGAGTACTTACCCATTTAATGTCCTCTTGACTGGTATAAAAGAAATAGTCTCCGTCACTTGACACATACGGGCAGAGCTCATGACCTTTGGTATTTATTGGACTAGCCAAATTTATTGCCTTTTGCCAATGTCCGTTTTCATCTTTAAAGGAAATATACAAATCTCCTTCTCCTAAACCCTCTCTTCTGAAAGAGCAAAAAATAATGTACTCTTCATTTGGATCAATAAACACATCGGCTTCATAAAAATTTGTATTGATGTTAGAGTCTAACTTGACAGGGGTTTGAAATTTCCCATCGATTAAATCGGATCTATAGATATCAAAATCATGGCTTCTTTTTGGCATATTGTCTCTATTCGATGAGAAGTACATGGTACCATTTTTAGTAAAGGAGATATAGTATTCATTTGCATCCGTGTTTATTGGAGGACCTGCATTTATTGGTTCTGACCATTTGCCTTCTTCCTTTTCTGAATACCAAATGTCATAATCTAGAAGTGTATCTAAATGGTTTTTTGGCTTATCCGATATATAATAAAGCCTATCGTCACCAGGAGAGAGAAAAGGGTCATTAAAGCTGTATTTGTCATTCTGGATAATCACTTCTGGAGTTGACCATTTGCCATTCTGATATTGAGTGCCTAAAATATAAGCGTTGTCATTCTCAGAAACAGCGAAGTAAAATTCGTTTCCTTCGGAATTGAATACAGAACCATATTCATATCTAGCGTCTTTAGATATAAAATCGACAGCAAATATATTGGGCGTTGTGCCAGGCTTGACAGCATCAAGGTGTTTGACAATATTTGAATTATTTGTGCAATTTGTTAAGGTGCACATACATGCGTACGCGATTAGTATGGATTTTAATAGTGTGTTTATTTTAATACAGTACATTACTGATACCAATTGCGTTCATTTATTTGTTTTTGCAGAGCGTCAGATTTTATTCAAGATTCAATTGCCAAGAAACCCCAAATTTATCTTGTACCCAACCAAATTTCTGACTGAAGCCATAATTGTTTACTGGCATCATTACTTGCCCGTCTACAGATAATGCAGCAAATAATTTCTCTAGCTCATGTTCATCTGCGCATTGTACATAATTGGAGACTGCTGGAGAAAAGTCCCATGCATGTATTGGAGGACTATCGCTGCACATAAAAAGCTTTCCATTCAGTGTGAAAGTCGCGTGCATGATTGTACCTGCTTTTCCTGGCGCTCCCTCTCCCCAACGTTTCAAATCAACAATTTTTGAATTGTCAAATAGTGACATATAAAAATTCATTGCCTCTTCTGCATCTTCTTTTTGGAAGGTTAGGAATGTTGCTATCTGCCCAGTTAAATCACTTTCAGATTTCATTTTTTTCAAACTGGCAAGTTCAGCTCGTAATTGGTTTAATTCATCAATGTGTTGATTGCTTTGTTTTGGAGCTGCACAACTGATTGTGAATAGCCCTAAAATGAGTATTGAAGTAATCGTTTTCATGTTTGTTACTTTGCTTTAACTAATGTAGTTAAAGAGTTTGATATTTTTGCTTAACTCAATCTTTTCCAATAGATGACTTTATCGTCACCATCTTCCCAAAAGTCTCGAATGACTGCCTCTTTAGTGTATCCTAATTTTTCGTAAAATTCTCTAGTCGACCTATAGTTCTCTGTACCCGAAGTGTCTATAATTAAGATTCTTTTGCCAAGTTCCTGCAAATGATTTTCTATAAATGACATCATTCGGCTTCCAGTTCCTGCGGATTGAATATCATTTCGTACACCAATTGCGTAGAGATTATAAGTGCCTGCAGTCAGTTTTTCGGGTGCACAATAAGCGATTGAAATTGGTTTGTTGCTTTCTGTTTCGGTAAACCAAATGTCACCTGATTCTGGTTGGTTCAAGTAATCTGAAATCATATCATCGAGCAATTCAGACGGAAATAGATCAATCGTTTCTAAAATATTTTTTAATTCGGGAATATCGCTTTTCTTAATCAGTCTTATCTTATTCATTTCCTTTCCTTTTCTTTTCTTTCCTTTTTTAAAATTTAGAATAACGTTTAATTAATATATCCTCTTGAGTATACATATTTTTAAATTTGAAGTTTAGTTTATCAAAAATCCTAAAGAGATGAGATGTCTTGTTTATTAGACATACTGCGAATATTGTTTAATTACGAATTTATTCACAAACCCAAATATTTCTAGTGAAATTTGATTTTCCTGGTTTACTTACTTTACAATAATCTAATAGCATTAAGCCTGTGTTTTGAATTTTATCTTCAATGTTAGCTGTAGAAACAATCACAAGTCGGTCACTGATTTTAGCTGTAGCCTTAATAATGTTAAGAATGTCATCATCAGTTGCAGGACTATATAAGTTGTAGGGCAGATCTATTATCGCAGCATCATATTGTCCAACAATGTCTTTTATATCAGAAAAATGCACATGAGCTGTATAATTAAAATGAGATAGATTGGCTCGTGCATTTTTACATGTTTTCCAACTAATGTCGCAACCTTCAATGTCATATTTTGTAAAACATGCTTCTAACATGATTGTGCCTGCACCGCAACAAGCATCTAATAATTTTACGTTGTGAATTGAACCTGCTGCAATATTGACAAGTGCTTTTGCAATATTCTGTTTTATTGAATTACTGTACGTGTATGGTTTTTGCTTGTGCTGTTGCCACTCACAGTTGTTTTTTCGTATAATGCCAAAATACCAAACACCTCCATAGCTACAAAGTCCATAGATAATTGTAGGGTTATGATAATCCGGATAGGTATCTATACTATAACCTACATCTCTCAATTTGGAAAGACGCTCTGAATTCCTTGTGGTATCTCCAGTTAGAATTAAATATTCGACTTTAAATCCGTCTGTCCGTATGTTTTTTTCTTTGATCTGTTCTATTAAGCGTTCATAGTCACTTGAAAATAAAATCACATCAAGCCGTGTTTTGATAAATGCACTTACAGAAGGTTCTATTTTTACCTCAGAAAAGAGTTGTTTATTTTTTTCTTCCTTATTAAATAAGTATTTCGACTCTAGCTTGCAAAGCAAACTTTCTGTGGTATCGTATCTAAACAGGTATATATATTTGGTTTCTTGCATGCTTTAGATAAAACCTAAAACCTGCTTTTCTGTTCGGTAGGTTCTAGTTTAGATTTATTGGGAGTTTTTATTCAGTTAAAAATAACATGCTTTATTTTAAATAAGCTTTAATGCCATAACTAGCCAACACCCCTTCTCCCGTTGCTGCAGCTACTTGTGCAATAGCGCCTTCTCTACAATCTCCTGCAGCGAAGATTCCTTCTTGTGAGGTTTGTGCAAGACCTGTTGTTTGTATAAAGCCTCTTTTATTTAAGTCAACTGAATTTTCAAAAGGTTTTGTATTCGGGATTAAACCTATAAAAACAAAAACACCATTTGCTTGAAGTACTTCAGTTTCTTTGGTTTCATTATCTTCAATCTGTAAGCCTTCAAATAAGCCATCGTCATTTGCAATAAACTTTAAGGATGTCTTATTCATGTGTGTCGAAATATTTTTAACCGAAGTTAATTTTTCCGTATACGTCTCGGTTGCTGTAAACTCTGGTAGGATGTGGACTATTTTGACACTTTTACAAAATCCTGCCAGAAAGATGCCTTCTTCTAGGGCTGAGTTGCCTCCTCCGATGACAATAATATCTTTATCCCGATAGAAGGCACCGTCGCATGTTGCGCAAAAATGAACACCCGAACCAATCAACTCAGCTTCTCCTGGAATACCTAACTGTCGGTATGTCGACCCGGTAGAAAGAACCACTGTTTTGCCTAGATATTCTTGTGTCGTTGTTTTTATTTTAAATAACTCGTCTTCTTTCTCAATGGCTATGACATCTTCACCTGTCTTAATCACAGCGCCATAGGTTTTTGCTTGCTTTTCCATTTTATCCATTAGTGCTGGGCCAGAAATAGACGTAAATCCAGGATAGTTTTCAATTTTTTGTGTTAAAAATGCATTTCCACCAATTGTTTTCTTTTCTAAAATGAGTGTGTCAAATCGGTCCCTTTGCGCATAAATAGCAGTTGTCAATCCAGCTGCCCCACCTCCAATAATAATACTGTCAAATATTCTTTCTTCTTTTACCTCAGTAATTGTCAGTGCCTGACGAAGTTCTTCATTTGAAGGTTCCACAAGTACGATGTCGTCATTGATGATAATGGTTGGGATACGTCGTTTACCATTGTTGAGTTTGGTGATTATCGGAATCGCCCATTCATTTATGTCAGTATTTATGAACTGGTAATTTATTTTATTGTCGTTCAAAAAAGATTTTGATTTTCTGCAATCAGGACACCAGTCAGCCCCATACAGAATGATGTGAAATCCATCATTGATGCCTAAGGCAGATGCCAACTGCGCATTGTTAGGATTGGTATAGGATTTCCCGTTGATGATAACCGTTGGTATGATTCGTTTGCCATTGTTAATGGATTCTACTCTTTTTGTAGCTGCTTCATCTAGATCGACATCAATAAATTCATAAGTGATGTTATGCTCTTTTAAGTATGATTTTGCTCTTCTGCAATCTGGACACCAATCGGCTCCGTATAATTGGATTGTATTCATTTTGTGGGTTTTTTAATTTTTGAATTCCAGTATGGGAATTATAGTTATCCAAGTTGGAAGAAAAAATCTATTTATTATTTATAGAGTATGCTGACTTTATGTGAGACAAATTGTGACCTTGATTTTCCATTTATTTTAAAGTTATTTTCTCTACAGTACTGCACTAATTCCTTAGGTGTTACAAGTATATCTACTGTTTTTAATCCAATATTTTGAAAATTTGTTAAAGCACGATTTTTACTTGCCTTCCATTCTTCCCAAGTATCATCCATGGCATGTTTGTCTTCAGACAGATTGTATATTTCTTGATAATCTTCTTTACGGTATTCACTAACACCAACAATTGTATTCATGTTTTTCGGTTTAAAAACTCTTTAATTTAGTGAATTTCTAATGGAATATTTAGAAATAATTCGACTGAGATAATTAAATGATAGGTAATCCTGCTTAGACCCGCGTTTTCCAACTGCCTGCACTTATTTGGTTTTCTTAACATCAATATATCTGTCCAAAGACATTTTAAAGAAACATAACTTTCCTTAGTCATTTTTAAGAGTCGTAAATGGTTACTTTTGGAAAAATGTTACCAATGAAAAGTGCTTTGTTAATCATAACTTTTATTTGTTTTTCAACTTATATCGCAGCGCAGGCTGGTGACTTTGAGGGTAAAGTAAGGGTTTCTGAAATGGATGTAGATAATCAATCGAATGACCTTGTCGTTAGACAATCAAATGGGACATTAGCTCAACGGTCTGCAAATTCACTAATTGGGTTTACTGTCTCTCTGACAGGAGATACATTGTATCAAGGTAATAGTGGTTGGGTTATTATTCCAGGAATAAGTAATGCAAATACAGTAACATACCGTGTAACCTTTGAATCTTTCTGGAGTGCTGCAACTCACCCTGTGGACTTTCCTGTAAATCCCCATTTCTCAGGTTTAATTGGAATGACTCACAATATGGAAACTGAGCTGTTTGTTCGAGGAGGCATGGCAACCACAGGAATAGAAAATATGGCTGAAACTGGGTCAAAAACAGCATTAATAAATGAAATAAATACGAAGATTTCTCAAGGCAGTGCCCAGTCCGTGGTTAGCGGTGGTGGCATAGGAAATTCACCAGGTTCTGTTTTTCAAGACTTCACATTAACAAACACACATCCGTTTGTCAGTATAGTTACCATGATTGCACCTAGTCCAGATTGGTTTGTGGCAGTGAAGGATGTCAATTTATTTCAAAACGGTAATTGGGTTGAAAACTTAGTGGTTGATGTATCAACGTATGACTCCGGTACAGATAGTGGGTTTTCCTATTCATCAGGTAATCAAGATACAGTGCCGCCTATTCCAATTCATTTGATAACGTCACAGCCATTGGCTAACGGATTTGGTGTCATTCCACTAATGGGTACAATGACGTTTGAGAGAATTGATAATTAGATAATTCATTTGTGTTCATTTGCATGTTTACGAAGTGGTTTTTAGTTTGGAATTATAGGCCATATTAATGTATAATGCATACATAGTCATAAAAAGCCCCTTGGTTGTGCTCCGATTTATTGTCTGTAAGTTGTTTATCGGGACTGGATGTTGAAAAGTGGATTAAAGAAAACGCATTAAAAAATCTCTCTTTTAATTCAATGCATTATATTTTTTTAAAATAGTCAAAGTAGAATTAATCGGAAGTGCTTTTGTCTCCCTGCCTTTCATTCCTTTGGTATCTGTAGCCATAAATAATGAATTATAAATGGCTTCTTCCGTAGCTTCAACAACAGCAAGAAATAGGGGAGACATAGAAGCATTGTTTACATCAGGTTTCATACTTGTTAAAGTGTCATTTTTATAAGCTATTCTACATTCTTCGTGGGTACTAAAAGCGATAATGTAATCACCACTACCATTTGAAGCAAATGAGCCCACGCGCGCTAATGCCATAAACGCACGCTTTGATAAACGTTCTAAATTTCTTGGAGATAAGGGAGCATCAGTGGCGACTACAACCATGATGGAGCCGTCAACGTCATAAGGCACATCATCTGCCATATAGTGATTTTTCATTTCTTCACCTACAGGAGCTCCGTTAATGGTCAAAATTCCACCAAAATTTGATTGCACCAACACACCTATGCTATAACCGCCATCTTTTTCTGGTAATACTCTGGACGAACTGCCAATGCCTCCTTTATATCCGAGACATCTCGTACCTACACCAGCACCAACACAGCCTTCTTCAATAAGCCCACTTTTACTATTGTGTAAAGCAGAAATCACGTGGTGCTTATCGACATGTTTGCCTCTGATGTCATTGAGCCAACCATCATTAGTCTCACCAACTATTGGATTTACAGACCTCACTGCTTCATTACCCTTTTGTAATAACATATAATCGGATAAAGCATCGGCGACTTTATGTGCATTTAAGGTATTCGTTAGAGCAATTGGCGTTTCAATATTCCCCAATTCTTTGATTTGGGTCGTTCCAATACATTTACCAAAACCATTGCCCACAAAAATGGCGGCTGGTACTTTTTCTTGAAATAAATTTCCGTCATGTGGTTTGATGACAGTAACTCCTGTTCTTACTGAATCGCCTTTAATTACTGAAGCATGACCTACAGAGACACCTTTAACATCGGTGATATTATTCCATTTTCCAGGAGTAAGGATTCCCGGATGAATACCATAATCTCGAACACGCTTACGTTCTAAGTTGTTTTCTAGGATTGGATCTTGGTGGTCATAACTCAGAACTTCACTTATTTTCCAACCTTCATTATCCAAAATCCAGACATGGGTAAATTTTGCAGTGTTTGTCCAAACATCTTCTTTACCCTTTTCTCTGAGGTAAAAATGATGAATTCCTTTCTGAATGGCACCGTACATGTTTCCATTGTTGTGGAGTGGAAATACTTCCAGACTACTGGCATCAACTTTCCGTATCGGTTTTAGATTTGTATTGGCACAAATATATTTCTCCGTATTTTCGAAAAAGGCATCTCTATCTTGAATGCCACTTTTGTCATGATAAAACGTCAAATCGTCTGTCACATGATTATTCAAATAATCTAAATCACATTGATTGAATCCATGTTCAAAGAAAGTGCTGTCTTGGATTTTGAGCACTCTATACAAATCAGAGTTTTTGCTGACTTGTGCTTTGGCTGTATAAGAAATTAAAAGAAGTAAAATGATATACCCAGCGCACTTGAGTGTGCCCCATTTACTACTGGCCATTTTATCAATATCTGCGTTGCAAAGCCTCGTAGTAGTACCACTATTCCTACGTTTTACGCCTTGATCTTGAAGAAATGGCCTCATAGTTGATAGCTTACACTCAAATCCGTTAGGTATACTTATTTTTTTCATATGTGGTATTTTAAGATTCATTAATGGATATAATGGAATAGCTGATTGATGTATGTTGATAATTTCTTCATACATTTTATTAACTGGTTTATAAATACTTAATCATAAATTATTTCTAGTTTGTGAACCGCCGTAAACAGCTTGTCCCGATAGAATTATCTGGAAGGTCCGGACTTGGTATGAGAGGTGCACTTTGTCCCAACTTAGGGGCAGAGCCGCCTACTCGATTAGCTTCGTACTTTTACTTATATAAAGATTCAGATTTGAAGTTTTTGTAAACTCGAAATATTGAGAATTTAGTTCCGACAAAGATAAAAATTTGAACGCAGTGTATAATGAATCTGTTGAAGTTGAAATATTTTCAGTTTCCTCAAATACTTTCACACTTATTGGTTCATGATTGAATTTCAAAGTAGAAAGTAATATAGTTTCTACCGGGATACCCCAAGTCATTAGAAATGATTTGTCTATTTCTTCAGAATTAAAAATATAGCATTTTTGTAATTTTCGATTTTTTGCATCATCAACCAATACTTCGAGATTTCCTAATCTCAATTTAAACTTTGAAAGTGAGTCATAGAAATGTGGCACCTTGAATATAAAAATAACTAAGAATAAAATTATTACTATCTTAGAATCTTTAATATGTTTAATTGTTTCATATAGAAACGGAGTACAGACTATTAAGGATAAACACATCCATTGACTCTCAAAATAGAATAAATTACTACCTGTAATATTTTCAGAATGGGTTAATATTACAAGAAGATAATACGCTAATGAATAAAACATTGTTAATATCAATAAGATTAATTTATTTTTATATAATAGTGAGAATAACCCACTCAAAAATACTACAATTACAATCCAATATTTTGTAATAATTAGCGTCGAAATGGTAATTGATTGATCATTACTAATTGCATAAAGAATACTATCAAAACTAATTTGCTTTATACCTTCAAGTTTAACACCATCATACCAACTGATGTGACTTAAGTAAATTCTTAATATAGAAAAAAGTAGTATTAAAAATGTGTAGAAAAGAAAATACTTAATTTTCTTAATATCCACTCGTTTATTTATTGACTTATAAAGCCATAAGAATGTTAGTGGAATTAAAACCAATAAATGAGAGATAATGGAAAAAAACAAAAAAGTAATCAACCCAGTATGAACTAAGATATTTGTTTTCCAATATTTTTCCTGGCAATAGTTAAACAAACTTAAAAACAAAATCATCCAACCAACTGCTTGATGAATTTCATTGTTTGGCCAAAAATATACATCACTTACAAAAAAGCATAAATAAAAAATGAATAATATTGCTAATAATTTTTGTTTGAATACACTACCTGACAAGAAAGCGACAAGTAGATAAAACAAATAGAAACTGACTGAATATAGAACCAAAACAACATTTAATGAAGCATTTAAATGAACACTTATTAATGGAAATATTTGTGTAATGAAAGCTCCATATCGATTTTCTGAAAAAATGAAAGTTTTATTGTTTATTATTTCAAACGTTATAAATGCTGGATCAACAAACAACATTCTCTCTTTATAGAATACTACAGAACCTATACATAGTATAAATAAATAGATTAAAGAAATATAATATGGCTTTATTAAATGCATTTTATTTTTGTATTAGAGCTAACACAAAGTAATGTATACGGCAAGACATGACGTATACATTTCAGTTGAACCTGCATTTTTTGTGAGGTAACTCTATGTTTATCTGTTGATTAAACATACTAAATAATTGTCAGTCCTTACGCCCTATTCCTTCACTTTTGTCAACATATGCCAAGCTGGTCTTTAAGAAGAGCTGTGTTAGCAGGTTATTAGGCAAAATTACAGTGCGCATACTGTTTTGTGAACTGCCGTATACAGCTTGTCCCGATAAAGTTATCGGGAAGATCCGTACGGTGTGAGAGTTGCACTCTGTCCCAACTTAGGGGCAGAGCCGTCTACTCGATTATACAGAGTGCTCAGATTGAGTCATTTTTTTTACTGTATTCATTAGTGAAGCATTTTTAAATTTTTTATTTACTTCATTCTTAAGTTTGTAAGGTTGATTAAGCGCTTCTTGAGCAATTGCAAAATACTCTGACAAAATTCTAATTGACTTTTTTGACAATCCTTTTTGGTAGTTTAATATTCTTGAGACAGTACTTTTGTTAACTTCAAGGATGTTCGCTAAATCAATTGCCTTAAGTTGATTTTCTTTCATTAGTGCTTTGATTAATTGAATTGGGTCAGTATCAAGTTTAGGTAAATTTTCTTCATCCCATTTTTTAATTAGCAAGGTTAACAACTCGATGTCGTCCATATCCTTTTTACTATTTGATTCGACGAGCTTTTCAAGAATTTTGCAGTATTGAAAATATTGTTTTCTTGATCTTATTATTTTGTATTGTTGAATCATATCAATAGATTGAAATTGTGTATTGCAATTTGTCGGCACATAATTTATCATATTCTGAGTGAGTACCAATCCAATTGATGAATAAATGCACAAATGCTTTGCCGAACGAATATGTACAAATACATCTGAATTTGTTGCCACCAATATTGAAGACAACTCTATTCGTTCCTCCGCCAATTATATCTGCAGTATTAATTGACTTCAAGATATCTGAGGGTACATTCCAATTTGACCCGTTTAGAATTCTTTGCCAATTTCTAAGTCCGGATTCTGCTTCTGGCTTAGAATTTATGTATTCAAACACAGTTCGCTCCTTAATTAAATGGATTCTCACAATGTAAAGATAGTTAAAAGTTGTCTAAAGGGCAACAATTGGTTTGCATTCTGTATAACTGATCTGTGATATGTGGCGGATTTGGCGATAGCTAACCTGACATCATTATCACTTGTGTGTGCCTTGTAATGGGCACGGGTATAAATATAGTCATGCCACTTGATAAATGATCACGCGCAAGACAAGTCCGATTCCATTTGTCGAAAGAATCCAAAGACTGAACTGGCTGATGCGAGGCTGGCTGAATTATTTTAAACAAGCCACAGGTCAGGAAAGGTGAGGTATTTGGATTCCTGGATACGGATACGCTGCCTACTGCTGTACCGTGCCTGCCTGCCGCTGGCAGGTTTAAAAATCTGTTAGGTCTTCTTTCTCCAACCATCCGCTAGGGATTCCTTCTTTTGGATGTTCTTTGGGGCATTCATCCGCTCTCGCGGAATCAATCAGTCTTGCGCTTTTATACAGTTAGGAGTACTGTACTGCGAAGTTGG
>CALLFA010000157.1 GCA_937997635.1 uncultured Saprospiraceae bacterium
GTATAAGTCAAGAATTTCACCTGAATTCGTCCGTATAAAAAAGAAGGTGCGTCCATCATCACAAGCTTCAAAAATGATTGTTCCAGTATCTTGGCTACAGCTTATTTCTTCAGAGATATTGGTTATGCAAGTGGCGACAATTGCTCGGTCTGCAATGCTACATGGAGAATCAAAATCTGCATCTACATAGTCAAAACTAACTTGCCGTCCTTCAATAACCTCGAATTCAATGCCGTCGTCAAAATACAAATCAAGAAGTTCGCCTGAAGTAGTGCGTATAAAAAAGAAGGTGCGACCATCGTCACAAGGTTCAAATACAATAGTCCCTGTATCTTGACCACAGATGATGACATCATTTCCAGAAATATCGAGAATACATGTTGCTACAATAGCTCGATCTGCAATACTACATGGTGATTCAAAATCAGCTAATCTGTAATCGAAAATGACATTTTGACCTTCAAATACTTCAAATTCAATACCATCATCAAAATACAAATCCAGAAGTTCACCTGATGGAGTGCGAACAAAAAAGAAATTACGTCCATCATCACAGCGTTCGAAAACGATTATTCCAGATTCCTGATCACACTCATCATTCGAAGAGCATTCTCCGTTTGCTATAATTTGGATTCCAAAGCAATTGGCCATGCATTCATTTGAGTATGTAAGCCCATCTTCCCCACAGACTGGTTCGAATACATCGTCACAGCTACAATCTACATTACATGGGTCTTGGGAAAATTCTAATATGCCCGCACAAATGGCAAAACAGGAATTATCATAAGTGATGCCATCAGATCCACATACTGGATCAAATTCTTCCGTACACAGGCATGCACCACATTCTCCTTGAGCAATTACCTCTACTCCTGCACATGTTGCCTTACAAGCATTGGCGTAAGTCATACCATCAGATCCACAGACTGGTTCAAATTGCTCAGTGCATTGACAAGTATCACACTCTCCTTGAGCCATGATAGCTACGCCTGCACAAAATGCCATACATCCATTGCTATACGTATTGCCATCAATACCGCAGACGGGTTCAAACACAGCAGGACAAATGCAATCAACTGGACAACGCCAGGTTAAACTAGGATTGGACAATTGGTTATTATCTAGACAACGTTGGCCATCAATATCTTGGCAGAATAAACTGCCATCCTCGAGATAAAGAGTTCCGTTATTTGGAGTGTTCACATATATGAAAAATGTACCGTTAGAGTCGAACACTGATACACTCACTCCTTCACAGTTAGATGGGTTGACCAAATCGTTTACAAATGAGAATTGAGATGTAATTGCCTGTAAGTTATTCGTTTGACACTCGCCCTCTGCTAAGACTTCTACACCTGCACATGCAGCTTGACAAGCATTGATGTACGTTATACCATCTTCTCCACATACTGGTAGTGCGACAGTGGGGCAAATACAGTCTTCTTGTTCTTCACATTCATCCGGGCTTCTAACTACTATCGTAAACGTGTCCGTATACTCCTGTGCGACACAAGGAAGATCAGGACTTGGAATTGCTGTTCTTGCCGTGATTGTATATGTTGTTGTCTGTGTCGGTGCTACTTGAAAAAACTGCCCATCTATCGGACCTGAAACAACACCATCTTGCGGACTAATGCTGACAATGCCTATCCTATCGCACATGCAAATTGGAGG
Source organism: uncultured Saprospiraceae bacterium (assembly GCA_937997635.1). GTDB lineage: Bacteria > Bacteroidota > Bacteroidia > Chitinophagales > Saprospiraceae > CALFUK01. Next base: position 1,675 of record CALLFA010000157.1, read on the forward strand.
AGGACTACCTACTGGACCTTGCGGACCACAGATGCGACCTTGCCCATCACCAACTGCAAATCTTGCACGCAGATTCGGTAAAGGATCACCTGGGCATATGGTAGCAAATACATCAGACTGACATATCCATTCATCCACGATATCAACTAAGCCGTATGTCTCTACACAGGAAAGATTGCCTGATTCAGTACACCACAATGTGCCGTCTGCTAAGAAAAGTCTGTTGGATGCAGATGTCTCAACAAAGAGAAATATATTTCCATTCAAATCGAACGCGGTCACTGATGCTCCCGAACAATCTGATACATCGATAATGTCATTTAAAAAGGAATATTGATCAAAAACATCGTTGGGTCGGGGAGGCGAAGTCATATCATCCTCACAGACATTGGGATCAACGGTATAAATAAAAGATAATGGGGCACAATCTGGAGATTCTGAGGGAAAGGTGACTTCGTACCTCGTTCTAGTAGTCGGGTTTATTCTAAAGCTTTCATTAGTTTGATCTAAAATCTCATTTGGATTCACTTGAAATTTATTGAAGCTACAAGTAGGATCTGGAGGTAATCCTGGTAAGTTGGGATACTCAGCTCTTGATTGGGGTAACGTAAGGTTTAGCGGATTTCTGTTGCTACAGAAATCAATAACTAAACCGTCATACTCACAGGATGAAGTAGAAAGCCAACGTCTACTAGTTGCCTTGGTTAAGTCAAGACCTAAACCATTTAAAGACGCTTCGCAGGGAAGAGGCCTATCAATTCCATAAGTACAGATGGTTTCTCCAGAGCAAGTAAGAAAAGTCCCACTATAAGATTCAAATCCTCGAGTTAGAGGGTTGCCATTACTGAGATTTGGGCACGTGTTTCTTACCTCATAAAAGAAGCCAACTTCCTCTCCAAAATGTTCATATACAGTAAGACCAATTGTGTTATTTCTGAATGGCGTAACAATTTCGGAAACTTCACTCAGCGTCAAAGCAGTCTGACAAATATCCTGAGCCATGGAAGTTTGAATAAAAAACTGTAGACCAATAAGGAGAGTAAAGCAGAATCTAATCATGATTGTAATTTTTGATGATTGATGTTTCCATTAGATAAGACACCTATTAAGTACCCGACGTTGGCAAAATAAGGACATCATATAGGAACAAAGGTGTAATTTGTGTTAATTGTCAGTTATGAGTAGTATTATATTACCCTTTCACAAATTGACAACTAGCTTTCATTAAACAGATTCTCCATCAATGTCACAAAAAGATGTGTCGCAATCCCGAAAAAGCTAAAAACTAGCAACTAGCAGCTAGCAGCTAATCCCCAACCCCCAACCCCTAAAACAAAGGCGGCTCAAGATTCTTAAAGTGCCCATTCATCTCCACTTTCTTACGCAACGTTTCCATTTCTTTCACTACTGGGATTAGTTCTGTCAAATGATCGATCAGAAAGTCTTGTCTCTTCTCTTCAGAATCAAGAGTCATTAATTGAAATTCTTGTTCAATACTCAAGCCAACATGGTGTCCAACTAAAAAGGAAAATAAGGGTGTCTGTAATTCTGGTATAAGCTTATTGATGTTCATAAAGGTATATAACTCTTCAATCAGAGAGCTTAATGTTTGAGTGGCAATGACATTCCCTTTGATGGACAGAGCTAAGTATTCTATAGTAGCAGAGCTGTACATGCTAGCATCTGTATGTTTGTGGACTTCAACAATTTTAAACACTTGTTTTCCTAGATTTTTAATGTCCATTTTGCCATCATCGTAGGTTTTGGTAATGGACAGCAATTCAGCGGTACAGCCATATTGCATATCTTGCCCTCTTTGGAAGTATGGAATGCCGAATACAATTTGCTTTTCATTGACATCAGCAATGAGTTGCCTATATCTAGGTTCAAAGATATGTAGGTTGAGCTTTTCTTCAGGAAATAGAATAAGCTCTAGCGGGAAAATGGGAATTTTAATAGCCATTGATGCAATGTTCGTTTATCTAGTTGTAATCTCCTAATTTTACAAAAATTATTGACATATGCCAATCAATATACCAGAAACTGATAAAGAGCGGATTGTAGTCGTTGGCGCTGGATTTGGTGGGTTTATGCTTGCCCGAAAGTTATTGAAGTCTGATTATCAAGTCGTATTGATTGATAGAAATAACTACCACCAGTTTCAGCCTTTATTCTACCAAGTCGCTATGGCAGGTTTGGAGCCGTCCTCTATTGCATTTCCATTGCGCAAGGCATTTCAACGTTCAAAAAATGTACATCTGCGTGTTGCGGAGATGGAAAAGGTAGATACAACGGCAAAGCAAATTCAAACAGATCTTGGCGTGTTGAACTATGATCATTTGGTATTGGCAACAGGTGCTGTGACTAACTTCTTTGGTAACAACGAAATGGAGAAGCATGCCTATTCACTCAAATCGATAGGAGAGTCCTTGCAATTACGCAATGCTATATTTGAAGATTTAGAACGGGCATTGGTAACCAGAGACTATGATGAGCGTCAAGGTTTTATTGATGTGGTTATTGTCGGAGGTGGCCCCACTGGTGTGGAATTAGCTGGTGCTTTAGCAGAAATGAAAAAATACATCTTACCAAAGGATTACCCCGAATTAGATCAAAAAGAGGTAGACATATATTTGATCCAAAGTGGAGATCGGTTGCTGCCAGGAATGTCTGAGAAAGCCGGCAGAAAAGCACTTCAATTTTTAGAGGAATTAGGTGTAACCGTGAAACTAGGTACGAGAGTGACAGCTTTTAATGGCGAGTTAGTAGAAACAAAAGATGGACAATCAATAAGAGCGCATAAAGTAGTGTGGGCTGCAGGCATCGTATGCGATAAAATCCAAGGAGTGAGTGAGACTTGTTTTGCAAAAGGAAATCGTCTATGCATCAATGAACATTTAGAGGTCGCTCATCTCAACGATGTATATGCCATTGGAGATGCAGCTTCCTTAACAAGTGATGAGTATCCTTACGGTCATCCACAGGTTGCGCAACCAGCAATCCAACAAGCGAAGTATCTAGCTAAACAATTTAAAACTGGAAAAAAGGGAAACGGCTTTACATATAGAGACCTGGGATCAATGGCTACCATAGGCAGAAATAAGGCTGTTGCAGATTTAAATAAACGCAGCTTGACGGGATTTATCGCATGGGCGATGTGGCTGTTTGTTCATTTATTTGCTCTCGTGGGTGTTAAGAATAAATTGTTCGTCGTGCTCAACTGGATGTGGAATTATTTCACCTATGATCAGTCACTTCGATTGATTATTAAGTCAGAACCAAAGAAGGGGAATGTTTAATTTTTAAATGCTTAATTTTGAAAGGTTAGTTCACTATAAGAATGTAATTATCCTCATTGCACATTTTATCGGGAGCCAATTAACATGTAACATTCAAAATTCAACAGTATAATGCTTATACCAATTATATTCTTAGTACTGGCTACAGCTTTTGTCGCCACGCTTCTTCGCGGCCTTATGCTATTGCTCAGCCAAGAATTTAAAAACGCAGATGCCCTAGCTGGCCAGATTTGGAACGCATTTAAATTGCCAATACTCATATTTATTGTGTTTGTCATCTTTGTGATGTTTCTCCTTCCAAGGCTTGAGGAAATGGGTTATTAATTATGTAACATGAGGTCGTCGCTGTAGGAGTCCCGCCTCAGCAGAAGGATAATAACCATTGTCACCTTTTTGAGTATCAGACAACTAGTACAATATTTTAAAGGCTAGCTTGCCCATTTAACATTACCTGTCATCATTGGTTACATAGTAACGTATACTGGTTTTATTCTGCTCAATCCTGAATCTTAGGCGTCGTATCAGCTAAGTACTGCATGCCTGCCAAGTCCGTGAGCAATTGTAATGGGTCATCACCTTTTCGATACGCATGAGAGACATATTTTAGGAAATGTCCAATTTCATCTACGTCTTCTTCAGATAACCGACCTTCAAAATTTGGCATACCATTACTTGCGAGCATGCCTTCTAGAATAATGGCATTATGATTTTCGAATACACTCTCTGAACTATGCGTTAAGTCAGGGAGAGCACCTCCACCTGCTCCAAAAGCATCGCCGTGACAATTCATACAATTTCTGATGTAGTGATTAAAGCCACGACCGACTTCTAGTGGTTCTCCTTCAAAAGCTAGGCTGGTCAATTGGCTGACAGCAGCTGTCATTTCTTCTGGTATCTCTGCGTTTCCGCCTATTTTGAATGTGTATAATCTGCCTGGATGGACGTATTTAGTGAATTTTCTTGCCAACCCAACTATACCTCCCCATCCGACTGCTATGGAGACATACTGCTCGCCATCAATTGTATAGGTTATTGGAGGAGCGATTATACCAGTCAATAAATTTTGCTGCCATAGGAGAGTCCCGTCATTTGCATCATAAGCTGTAAAATTTCCTGTTGCATCGCCTTGAAAAACCAACCCTCCTTTTGTCGTAAGTACGCCACCATTCCAATGTGTAAGTTTGTGGTCAACTCCCCATACTTCCTCTTGTTTTACTGGATCCCAAGCAATCAAACGACCGTAAGGTGTCAATGGGTTTGGTGCATCAGCAGATTCTGGAACTACAGGCTTATATAACTTATCTCCAAAGCTGACATTCCAGCCAGACCCAGATGCTGCTCTGTCCACAGTGCCAAAGGAATTTACTGCTTCACCAGAAAAGACATTGCTGACTCTGTGGCTAGGAATATACATTAATTTTGTTTCTCGATTATAGGCTTGTGGTTGCCAGTTGTGCCCTCCAAAAGCTCCAGGTGCTATGACCACACTTTTAGTCGGATCTTTATATCGGGCAAAAGCTGCTTCTATTGGACGTCCAGTCTTGTCTAGCCCAGTCGCCCAATTTACTTCAGTATATGGAGCTCCAGAAATAAAGTCTCCATTTGTTCGATCAATAACATAGAAGAATCCATTTTTGGGTGCTTGCATCAATACTTTTCGCATTTCACCTTCAATGAGCATATCGGCTAGAGTAATGGGTTGCGTTGCTGTAAAATCCCACGTATCACCTGGTGTCGTTTGGTAGTGCCACACGTAAGACCCATCATCCGCATTTAAAGCTACGATGCTGGATAAAAATAAATTATCTCCTCCTTCGGGACTACGATTAATCTGATCCCAAGGTGTACCATTCCCAACACCGATGTAAATTAAATTTAATTCTGGGTCATGGACGATAGCATCCCAAACGGTACCGCCTCCTCCATATTTCCACCATTCACCTGTCCAAGTTTTAGCCGCTGTTTCTAAAATTGGATTTTCAAATGGTTCGGATGGATCTCCTGGTACGGTGTAAAATCGCCATACTTGATCACCATTTTCTGCATTATAAGCAGACACAAAACCTCTGGCATTATATTCAGCTCCACCATTGCCGATAATGACATTGCCATTTACAATTCTTGGGGCACCTGTAATGGTGTAATCTAGACTGCGGTCTACAGTTAACTTTTCCCAATTTTTATTACCTGTAGCAGCGTCTAAAGAAACTAGCCGTCCATCTATCGTTCCAAAAAATACATCTCCTTTGTATAAGGCAACTCCACGATTCACAACATCACAACAAGCTTTCTCTCCCCAATCTCTAGGTACCTCTGGATCATGTTTCCAGATTATTTCTCCCTTTCTTAAATCAACTGCCCACACAACACTCCAAGGTCCAGTCAGGTACATGATACCATCCACCACCAATGGCGAGGCTTCAACTCCTCTCATGACGCCCAAGTCAAGCGACCAAGCTAGACCTAGATCTTTTACTGTTGATGTATTGATTTGGTCAAGAGGGCTAAAACGGTCTTCTTTATAACTACCACCATAGCTTAGCCAATCACCTGTAGCATCGGCATTATCTAAAGCAGCATCATCAATGGTTTCTGTGACAGAGTGTATGTGATCTGCTGAGCCTGGGGTCAGATCGTTTTCTGATTGACAACTGGAAAAAAATATAATTGAAATGAACATTAGCATAGTTGGCCCAAAAATGCTTTCTAGACTTGTTGCATTATTTTCTTTCAAAGATCGTGGCATTACATTCATGTGACTGACTGAAATTTGTTAGACCCTAAAATAGCTAATAAAAGAGAAATAATTCTTGATTCGATTCAAGAACCATTAGCATCTGTGAAAAGCTAGGATTAATAACCGTGGTTTAGACTTGTATTTATTACTTCTTTGACTTAATGCCAGCTAAATCCCGAGCAAATTGCTTTTTTTCTTCAACATTCATTCCTCTAAATATCTGTATGCGCTGGGCTTGAGGCGAACCTGCACCATGCATGGATTCTGTCAGGTATCCTACTGCATTTCTACCAAGAGTCATGTTTTCGATTAATCTGAGAATACGCATTCTATCCTCTGTAGGAATGTCATCTCTTCCACGTAAGAATCGGTCTACGATCTTGCCAACTTCTTCACTTCTGTAATCTGCCTCTGATGGCATGGTGACCATGATGCCACCAGCTATATCTTGCGCGATGCGCGACAACTCATATGGAAATCTGGTAACGTTATGTTTACACACATTTGATAACATGATGTCGTTCATGTATGCGCCAGATTCTAATTCTTTTGCTTCATGAGCAGAAGCTATTCCAGAAGAATAAATCGTCTCATTGAGGTGGACCATTTCTACCAATTTGTCTTTGATGTGCGACACTTTTTCTACGCCATTGTAGTCCGCGATGGATGCAGCAGCTCCAGTAATGACATCTCCTAGTCCTGTCTTACAGACATAGCTTGCTCTGTGATAAGCAGTAAACTTTGTCACGAGCTCTTGTGCAAATTCATATTCTCCGTCAAGGAAAACATGCTCATGAGGGATAAACACACGATCAAAAAAGACAAGCACTTCCTGACCGCCAAAGTGTACATTCCCTTGATCGATGTTGCCGCCACCCATTGCTCGCATGTCACATGATTGGCGACCATAGATGAATGTGATGCCTTCAGCCTGGACAGGGATCATGCCTATGATGGCATATTCTTTATCTTCTGGTAACATATTCATCGTAGGCATGACGCATATCCAATGTTGGTTCCATCCGCCAGTCATATGTGCTTTTACGCCAGTTACATAAACACCTTGATCGTTTCGTTCTACAACTCGCATGTACATGTCTTTATCGACTTGCTGATGTGGACGTTTGCTTCTGTCTCCTTTTGGATCAGTCATTCCAGCTGATATAAGCACATTATTTTTTTGCGCTTTTTTCAGAAATTCTATGTACCGCTTGTGGTATTGCGTATTGTATTTTTTGTCTACATCAAAAGTCACAGAGTGGAGCACACTCAAGGCATCGAGGCCTGTACAACGTTGAAAACAAGTACCTGTCAACTGTCCCAGCCGACGTTGCATCTTATGCTTTTGTACCAAATCTTCTGAGCTTTTCGGAATATGTAAAAAGCGATTCACGGGCGCTGAAATATATGGGGAGTATGCTGTTGCCAAATCAGGATCTTCTATTGCCAAATCATAGGTCTTTTTCAAGGCATTGATTGATGGCTTTATAATTGGATGATCAGCTGGTTCGTCAATTGCTTCACCAAACAAATAGAGTAGGGTGCCTCTGTTTCGAATGCTTTGGAGATAATCTTCGCCTGTAACTATAGGAGAAAAGTCAGCCCATTGTTGATCTACTGTTTTTTCTGTCCTGTCTTCGAATGTCGGTTCGGAAATAAGCGTCTTAGATATCATGATGTAACGATTATACTATTTGACAAATTCATTAATAGTGTTTGTAAGATATACTAAATGGAACCTACCTTTTTAAGAAACACTACTTTTTTTAAAGTTTTAATGAAATTAATAAAGTGCAAAGCTGATTGACATTCAATAATAAATTTTATCTCACAATAGTTATATTGGCGTCAAATTGAACTTATGAAAAAGCTATTATTTATACTTCCTATCCTTCTCCTGTTGATAGCTTGTGCTGATGCGAACGATAAGAAAAGCACGAAGCCAGCAAAAAAAGAGAAAAAAGCTGATGTCAAAGCGCCAGACGGCAAGAAAATATTCAAGATTCATTGTGTATTGTGTCATGGCGCCGATGGCAAACTCGGGATCAATGGATCTAAAGATTTGACAAAATCTGAAATCTCACTTGAAGAAGCGATTACTCAAATCACCAAAGGTAAAGGTCTGATGGCATCATACGAACCAATTCTTTCAAAGGAGGAAATTGAAGCTGTCGCAAAATATACCCAGTCACTCCGAGAGTAAAACTTCAACACTATGAATATTCTGGGTTGCATGTCAGGAAGTTCGTTGGATGGTCTGGACATGGCCTTGTGCAGCTTTCATTCAGAATCTGAATATGAGCTACTAAAATCTGCAACAATAGCCTATAGTGATGAGTGGGTAGATCGATTAGAAAAAATTCAGCATTTAACTCATGCAGAATGCTGCTTATTAGAAGCAGAGTACACGACTTATGTAGCCACCTTAATTAATGAGTTCTTGAATGGTCAAACTGCAATGTACATTTCCAGTCATGGTCATACCATTATCCATCATCCAGAAAAGGGTTACAGCTATCAGCTCGGACAAGGCGCTTACTTAGCCTCGAAAACGTCCATTCCAGTGATTAGTGAATTTAGATTGCAAGACATTGCCAAAGGTGGGCAAGGCGCTCCAATTGCTCCGGCTGTCGAGAAATATTTATTGACTGGATACGATGCTTATCTGAATCTTGGCGGCATTTCCAATATTAGTATCCATACGGATAAGCATATCACAGCCTATGATATTGGTCCTTGCAATCAATTGTTAAATGCACTTGCAAATGTAGAAGGGATGGCATTTGATAAAGATGGTCATTTAGCAAAGTCTGGATCCGTGATTAATGATTTGTTGAAGCAAGCCCTTTCACACCATTATTATAAAACACAGTCACCAAAGTCATTGGATAATCAATTTGTTGTCAAAGAATTTATTACTCCATTTCTTAATCACACAGGAAAAAACATTGATAAATTGAGGACTGCAGTCGCACTTATTGCACGTACGGTTGCAGAAGAAGCTGGGAAAAACAATACTGTGCTTGCCACTGGAGGTGGAGCCTTAAATACCTTTTTAATGACATGTCTGGAACATGAGCTAGTTAAAAACAACAACACACTCATCATTCCAAAACGAAAAATTGTGGAGTTTAAAGAAGCAATTCTGATGGCACTGATGGGTTATCTACGCATCTCAAATAAAGTAAATGTATTTTCGTCTGTGACCGGCGCAACGTCTGATTCTGTAGCTGGTAGTATTTACACATGCTAGATAAGGCAGCACATATTTTTTTGACGGGGGCGACAGGGTTTCTCGGTGCATATATTTTACGATTGTTGATTAAAGAAGGGTACACACACATACACGCCTCTTGTCGAGACAGTAGCAAATTTGACTTGATCAGTGATGCCAAAGATCGTGTGCATTGGTTGAAAGGAGATTTGTCAGATCCTTTTTTTTTAGAAGATTGCTTGACGCAAATGAACATTGTTATTCATGCAGCAGCTTTGGTCAATGCTAACGCAAGGGATAAAGCTAGAGTAGATAAATCCAACATCGAATTAACAAAGAACCTTGTCAATCAATCACTCTCTAGTGGAATTGAACGATTCATTCACATCAGTAGTGTTGCTTCGATCGGGTTCGGTGAGACGGAAAAGCTTATCCACGAACACACTGAATGGAAGAACGATGAAAGGAATACAGTTTACGCTAACTCCAAGCATTTTGCAGAAAGAGAAGTCTTTCGCGGAGCAGCAGAAGGTCTTAATGTTGTCGTCTTGAATCCGTCTTTGATTTTAGGTGCAGGTATATGGGATTCGTCAACAGTGTCCATATTCAGGTTGGTGGAGAAAGGCATGAAGTATTACCCAAGTGGTTCTGTTGGGATTGTCGATGTCAGGGATGTTGCGAGAGCAGTTAGTTTCGCATTGAATAATGATGAGATGCTTGAGAAAAGATTCATCATTTCTGGTGAAAATTGGACTCACCTGAACATGTCAACGCAAATAGCAAATGCCCTCAATGTGAAATCGCCTACAAAACTGCTCACTCCGGTGATGGTCAAGTTTTCAAAGATTGCCTTGTCAATCCTAGAAACTCTAGGGTATCGAAATGCCCTTATCAGCGCAGAAAGAATCGATACAGCAGATACAACATTCGCTTATGACAATACAGCTTCGATCGAAATGGGATTAACTTATACGCCTATTATCAATACGATAAATGAGACGGCAGATCTCTATCTCCAATCAAAAAACGATCAATCAACTTTTGGGTTATTAAACATATAGAAAATTGTAGATATACAAGTGCTTCTATGCCTGCCTATTATATATAATACATATACATAATACAAAATAAATGCTGTGTAAAGTTTCTTTATGCAATTATATCTATTGAATATTATGAATATTTCCCTATTTTAATTCAGATTATACCGATAATCCCCCCGTTGCTTCCGTACAATATTTATTCATTAACCTCTAAAAAATTGATCGATGACTTTTGACACGAAGAATATCAGGAACATTACGCTGTTGGGCCATTCGGGCTCCGGTAAGACCAGTTTTGCTGAATGTATGCTTTTTGAAGCAAAAGAAGTAAAGCGTATAGGTACAGTTGTTGGCAAATCAACGACCTCAGACCACACTAACATTGAACAAGAAAAGGGAAATTCAATCTTTAGTACACTCATGCACGCTAAGTGGAGGAACAACAAAATAAATATTTTAGACACACCTGGTTCTGACGATTTTGTCGGTGAAGTTATCTCTTCTTTAAAAGTAGCAGATACTGGTCTAATGCTGTTAAATGCAGCCAATGGTGTGGAGGTAGGAACTGAATTGTTATGGGAATATGTACAGACATTCAAAACACCATTGATGTTTGTTGTCAACCAATGCGATCACGAAAAATCAGATTTTGATTCAACCTTAGAACAAGCCATAGCCAGATTCGGTAATAAAGTCTTACCAGTCCAATATCCTTATAATCAAGGGACTGAATTTAATTCAATCATCGACGCATTGCGAATGGTGATGTATGAATTTCCCGCTGATGGTGGCAAACCAGAGAAAAAAGAGATTCCAAATTCTGAACTCAAGCGAGCACATGAGATGCACAACGATCTTGTGGAAGCTGCTGCAGAGAATGATGAAACATTGATGGAGAAATTTTTTGATGCCGGTTCTTTGAACGAAGAAGAGCTTGCTTCTGGACTGACAATTGCGTTAGCTAACCAACAAATCTATCCTGTATTTTGCTGTTCGGCTGAGCGCAATATGGGCAGCGGAAGAATTATGGGTTTCTTAAATGATATTGCTCCTAGTCCTGCTGATAGACCTGCTGCCGAATTAGAAGGTGGTGGCGAACTTGCCTGCGACGCATCTGCTGAAAGTACAATGTTTATTTTCAAAACACTGACAGAACCACAAGTTGGTACAATCTCATACTTCAAAGTTTATTCAGGATCTTTTGGAAATGGTGACGAATTGATCAATGCAGAAAACAGATCTACCGAACGCGTCAGTCAAGTGTATGTTGCTAATGGCAAAAACAGAATAACAGTTGATCGACTCTCTGCTGGAGATATTGGGGCTACTGTAAAGTTGAAATCGTCCAAAACAAATAGTACACTAAATGCAAAAGGTGTTGATAGAAAAATAAAGCAAATAGAATTTCCGTCATCAAGAATTAGAACTGCGATAATGCCTCCTGGTAAAGCAGATATGGAAAAATTGATGAAAGCACTTTATCAAATCAGTGATGAAGATCCAACGCTCATTTTGGAACAGTCACCTACCTTAAGGCAGACCTTGATTCATGGGCAAGGTCAACTGCACTTAGACATCATTAAATACAGGGTGGAAAAAGTAAATGGGATTTCAATGGAGTTTATTCGACCTCGTATCCCGTATAGAGAAACCATAAGAAAGCCAGTCGATGAATACTACCGACACAAAAAGCAATCCGGTGGCTCAGGACAGTTTGGCGAAGTCCACATGCGCATAGAACCTTACTATGAAGGCATGCCAGATCCAGCTGATTTTAATGTCCGTAAAAAAGAAATTGATGAATTGCCTTGGGGTGGTACACTTGCTTTTTACTGGTGTATCGTCGGAGGAAGCATAGATGCTAAATATGCCAATGCCATCAAGAAGGGCATTATGCAACAGATGGAAGAAGGGCCATTGTCTGGGTCTAATTGTCAAGACATCAGAGTCTGTGTCTATGATGGTAAAATGCATGCCGTAGATTCCAATGATATGGCATTTATGTTAGCAGCATCTCAAGCCTTCAAAACAGGATTTGTAAAAGCTAATCCACAGCTTCTCGAACCAATTTACGATCTTGAAATCTTGTGTTCGGATACCGTTATGGGTGATGTCATGGGGGATTTGCAAACTCGCCGAGCAATCATTCAAGGTATGGAAGCTGATGGTATATATCAGAAAATCAAAGCGAAAGTTCCTTTGGCAGAAATGTATCAATATTCCACAAGTTTGCGCTCTTTGACCCAAGGAAGAGCCAAGTTTACTCGTGATTTTAGTGAATACATGGCTGTTACACCTGAAATTCAAGCTAATCTCATTAGAGAACATCAGGTGAAATCTGAGGCCGCTTAATAGTAATTCGATCTATCTGAAGGGTGGTGTTTTTACCGAGACACCACCTTTTTTGATTTCTTTTCTTATGTTGGCACTCAGTAATAGCATAAAGTGTCCGAAAAATCGCAGTTACATATAGGGTTTGATGCAAAGAGGCTTTTCAATAATAAAAGGGGGCTGGCTACCTATGCACGTACCTTACTGTTGTCATTAAGGAAGCAATTTCCTGATATACACATCTATTTGTACACCCCACAAATCAAATCTCCTTACAAACTTACCGAGTTTACAGATGATCCGGGATTTATCATTCGGACATACAATGGCCCATTTAGCTGGTACTGGAGGGCTAAAGGCATTGTAAAACAATTGGAAATAGACAACATTGAATTGTTTCACGGTCTTAGTTCTGAATTGCCAAGAGGCATACACAAAACCAACATCAAAACGGTAGTCACGATTCACGATTTGCTTTGGCACAAACATACCAATGATTATACAATAGCAGATAGAATTATACTAGACAACAAATTAAAGAACGCAATAAAGAGAGCCGATAAAATAGTGACAGTAAGTAATCAAACTAAAAAAAACTTAACTGAATATGTACATGTCAATGAAGACAGAATGAAGTCAATTGAGCAGATTGCTGGACCTGAGTTTTATGCAACAAGTGATAAAGAACAAATAGATGGCTTGCCGGCTAAATATATATTAGCCTTTGCGGATAAAAAGAATAGAAAAAACCTTGGTTTGTTGATTGACGCAGTTGAGCTTTTAAAGGATAATGAGATTGTACTTGTGTTGATTGGAGGAATCGGAAAAAAAGCACCAGTTTCTGAAAAAGTGATGTCTGTACCACATGTTCCATATCATTTACTCAAGCATTATTATGAACGAGCATTATTATGTGCATACCCGTCAAAAGATGAAGGATTTGGACTACCAATTGTCGAGTCATTAATGAGTCAGACTCCAGTAGTAGTCATGGACAAACCGCCAATGAATCAGTTTAAGCATGCTCTCCTAAATACCTTCTCGCCAAATGCAAATCCTAAACAATTGGCGAATGTATTTGAATCGGTGATGAATGGTCCAAAAGCTAAAGAGGGATATACCAGTAATACCACAATTGAAAGTTATGCAAGGCAGTATATGGATGTGTATCTTTCTGTATTAGGGTTTTGATCAATAGGACAGCAGATTGTTTACATGTACACTACTTGTTGGTGTGAGTTAGTATGCTTAACATAGGCAAGTATATTTCTGAGTTAACTTGGATAAAGATTATTTGTAGAAAACATCTATTGAAATAGAATTTCATGGACTCGGCAAAATCTAGATATTAGTTCGTGCCTATAGTCCTTCTCTCTACTGAAAACGCTTTTATTGGGTTTTCAACTAACAGCTGATTGATGTCTTCTTCAGTAAATCCCCGCTTTAGTAATTCAGGAATGACTACCTCGAATATATTTGTATATGGGTTAAGTTGTTGCACTTCCTTTTGGGGATCATACCAACCAGAATCATGAGAAATTAAAATGTGATCCAAGATGTTGTGCGTTTTGGCAAAAACCAATTTTTCAATGTGTTGTTCGGTTTCATATGCCAGATTATCCAAACTGATCCAGCAACCGGCTTCTGCGGCTTTTAAATATTCTTCATTATCAAATTCAAATTGGGCATGAACCCAGATAAATGCCGATGGGGAGATGCCATATTTTTTTAAAAGCAGGATTTGTGGCCACAAGCCTTTCGCCTGGCCAGTATGAGAAGCGATGGTTAGGCCTGTGCTGAGGTGAGTGAGACAAGCAGCATGCACTAATTTTTCATCAATTGGGTCCAGTGGATTCTGACTATCAACACCAATTTTTATAAAGCCCGGTCTTATCTTCGTGCCGTCAATTCCGTTTTTAAATTCATTAGTCCAAATAGTAGCAAGTTGCTGAGCTGAACTTTCTTTAGCGAATTGCGGGACAAATTTGTTTTTGCCTGCACCATAAAAACCTGTATTGGTAACAACCTTTAGATTAAATTCATTTGCAATTTTTTCGAGTAATCTGACATCCCTTCCCAGATATGCAGGCGTACAGTCTACAAAGTAGCTCACATTGTGCGCCTTAAGTGCTTCCAAATTTGGTCTTACTTTTTCAATAACAGTATCATGGTCCCAATCAGCTGGATTTATGCTGTCCGCACCAATAAAGTCAACTAAGATGTGTTCATGTGTGAGCCAAATCCCTTTATCATTAGCGGTTCCAATGTTATTGATACTGATGATTCGATTAGATGGAATTGCTTTACATGACCAGATAAAACCAAGTAATACGGCGAATGCAACATGTATTGACTTTCTTTTCATTCAAACTTAATTAAGAGTTTATATCTATTATAATAATACATTTTATGTCTAAACTCTGTCCAGTCGAGCTAAAATGTAATAATGTTCAGATAATATCCAGTTTTATCAACATAAGCATTTGTCAAAAATCACTAACATCACATATGAATGTAAATCTTGAGAATCACTTAGAGAATAAATCTGACCAAAAATGGGGCTACATAAAGTCAGTTGCTGTTTTGTTGTTGTTCGCTTTATGTAGTGCTTGTACGTCGACAAAAAATAAGGTGGATGTGATCACAGTGCAAGAAAAACCTGCTTGGGATGATTTGATTGATTCTGAGCTATCGAGGTGGGATACGTATCTGAGTTTTCAACATCAAGTTGGCTATGATGGAAAAGCACCTGTAGATGAAAATGGAGACATCGTGCCCCCGATTGGCATGAATAACCCTGAGTATGCTGTTTTCACAACCTTCAAAGAAGGTGATGATGTTGTGATTAGAAATAGTGGAGAATATTATGGATGTCTGGTCACTAAAGAGGAGTTTCAAAATTATCATTTTCAGTTGAAGTATAAATGGGGAGATCAGACTTATGCTTATCGTAAACATCTGTTGAAGGATTCTGGTATTCTGTACCATTCGATCGGTCCACCAGGAGTTGAGTATTGGCGGTCCTGGATGTTGTCTCAAGAGTTTCAAATCATGGAAGGTCATACCGGAGATTTTTGGAGCCAGGCTAATTCGGCTATAGATGTGAGAGCTTATAAGCCAGAGTCTGTTCTGAATCCGCTTGCACATGAGTCACAAGACTACATTCCGATTGGCAAGGGTAGTCCTTATCGCAATTACTGTCTTCGCAGTGGCAATTATGAAAAACCTAAAGATGAATGGAATACATTGGAGTTGATTTGTTTTGAAGGAAATAGTCTCCATATCGTTAATGGAGAAGTTGTCATGATTTTAAAAGATTCACGTTACATTAAAGAAGATGGCAGCAGTGTGCCTTTGACAAAAGGTAAAATTCAATTGCAGAGCGAGGCAGCAGAATTATTTTTTAAACACATCAAAATAAGAGAGATCGATGCATTAAGTCCTAAACATGCAATGCTATTCTGATGAAGGAATACCACAAAATATTATCCGTATTTTATACAGCAATTACGTTAACAAATATGAGATAATTAAAATGAGATTATGGATAACCACTAATTTTAATAGATTCATTATGGAATATAAAAATTCAAGAAAGGGAGTCATACATAGTTGTCTACTGGCAATATGTTTGATTATTTGGACTGGGAATATCAACGCTCAAAATCCAGACACACAAGTTGAAAAAAGAAGCGAACTTGAGGCAAAAGTTACAGGTCTTAAATACATCAGTATACATGTTCTCCAATTGGAGAAAACTCTGAAATTATACCGCGAAATACTTGGGTTTAAAATGTCGGATGCTGAAATTCTTCATGGTCCAGGTTTGGAAGGCATGTTGGTCATGAAATTGAAAGCAAACGATCTTACCATTGGGTTGTCGCTTACTGCACCAGAATTTATTCACCAAATTGGGCCAGTTGGCAATACGAATCACAACCACTTTATGCTACAGGTAAATGACATTGGACCGATCGGGGATAAATTAAAAGAAGAAGGATACGTATTGGAAAATGAAAACTACAAACGTGATAAATACACTTTTTTTACTGGCCCAAATGGGGAGATAATTGGCCTTTCGGGTTGGGACTAATTTCTTATCATACATTACTTTTCTTAAAAGAATATACTGTCTGTCAAGAGCTTAAGCAAATTGAACCTTTTCAAGTTTGACTGCTTCTTTTGGTTCAAAGAGTCGAATAGAATTTACCCTAAAGAAACCTCTGCTTTATTTAGGTGAAAACCATTATGATTTATAATAGTAATGGCATTACTTTGCAGTTGTTTAATACACCCATTCCTTTAAATAAACTAAATATTATATGACCAAATCCATTTTTGTGGCAATTTGTCTTTTTGTCTTTTTTTGTATTTGTACTGTCAGTGCTCAGAAGAAGCGATGTTTCACTGATGAGCATTATGCCAAGCAAATTTTGAAAGATCCTAGTTTTGAACATAATAGACTGTTGAAAGAGGCAGAGATTTCTCGAATTTTGAATGGGCAAAAAAATAAAAATTCCGTAAGTGTAACAATACCTGTTGTTTTTCATATTGTGCACAATGGCGATGCAGTAGGTGTGAGAGAAAATATTGCCGACGCTCGTGTATTGGCTGCGCTCGATCAATTGAATGATGACTACTCTAGGATGAATAGTGATGTTGGTAATACGCCTGCAGCATTCGCAAGCTTGGCAGGGTCTACCGATATTCAATTTTGTTTGGCATCAGTGGATGAAAATGGAAACCCAACAACAGGTATCAATAGAGTGAACATTAACACCCTCTCCAATGTAAATCAAGCTGATTGTTGGGAGCCAGACTACATTAGTGATCGGATAGTGAGTCCTTTGATATGGGATAGAGATATGTACATGAATATATTTTCGCTGTTAAATATTGATTATGTAGAAGATGGCGAGTGTATGAAAAACTCACTATTGGGCTTCGCGCAGTTTCCTGGCGGACCAGCAAATTCAGATGCAGCTGTACACGCTTATTATACAATTGGATCTTTGACTATGCCAAATCCAAGTGGGGAAGTGTATGGTTTTGGGCGAACAGTCACTCATGAAGTAGGGCATTGGTTAGGCTTAGATCATCCTTGGGGTCCAGGATTTGGAGGTTGTAATATGGATGATTCTGTAGCTGATACACCAAATGCATTTGAACCGACATATGGATGTCCAAACTTTCCATTGACAGACGATTGTACCTCCGCAGGAAGTGGATTGATGTTTATGAATTACATGGATTATGTTGATGATCAATGCATGAATATGTTTTCTCAAGGACAGTCCAATAGAATGATGGCAAGCATTTCTGCTTTTCGTCCAAACCTATTAAATGGAGGATGTGGTGCCAATGATTGTCCAGAAACATTAACGACAACATCTAACACCATATCTTCTGGTATCTACCTCGCTTCGCGGAAAGTAAGCTCTGACGGGCTTGTGTCTAGCAATAGTGATGTGAGATTAACCGCGAAAGAGTGCGTCGCTATGGATGTCGGATTTGAAGTGCAAAATGGTGGAAGATTGACTGTTGATGTAGTCGGCTGCAATTAAGCGTGTTCATTAACTGAATGAAGTAAACCTAAAAAAAGGTCTTATCGATGTAACATCAATAAGACCTTTCATTTTCGCTGTGAGAGAAGGATTCGAACCTCCACAGGGGGCTTAGCCATCGAACAAAAGTAAATTTGTGGTCAACCCATATTCAACGTTTATCACTTATCCCCACCCCCGAGACAAGAGGGCATGGCTGCCAATTTCATCACCTCACAGTATGTCATTACATGTCCTTACGTTCAAAGACAATGTAAAACTACATCATATGCTATATTATTGCAAACAATTTAAGTAAAGTTTACTATTTTTTAAAATTAATCAATTATATACTAATTTGGTAAACAATGTTCAAAATGGAATTGTAAATTGGGCCCATATTTAAATATTTTTCAATGAACGGTTATCTTGAGCATTATGATGTCCGTATTAGGTGAAGGATACAATGATAATGACTTCTTAGAAATAGATCTGAGTGTCGATAATACTGATTTAAAGCAGCTTTCATCACAGTTACTGTTAACTGATTATATTGAGACACAACTTAAACTGGCAGAGAAGCAAGTGGCTATAGGTGGATATTTGGAAGAACGTGATTTTTATCTCGATAGTGATTTGTTTGCAGGTGATCATCGCACCATGCACTTAGGTATTGATGTTTGGTTAGATCCTGATACGCCTATATATATGCCGTTAGACGGAATTGTAGTGGCAAATGCAAATAATAATAAGTATCTGGATTATGGATACACTATTATTACTGAACATCGTTATTTAGGCGAAACCATCCATTGTCTCTTTGGCCATTTATCAAAACGTATGTTTAATGAATGGAACCTAGGTGACCAAGTGGCTGAAGGGTCAACGCTCTGTTATATTGGAAATCCAGAAGAGAATGGAGGCTGGGCACCACACCTTCATTTACAGCTGATTAAAGAATTAGAAAAAGGTGCTGTTGATTATCCTGGAGTATGTCACAAAAAAGATGTTGATGTTTTTAAGCAAAATTGCCCAAATCCTGTTGATTGGATAGTGAGGTGATGTATCACTTTCTTATCCAATAAATGTTATACCGTATGCAAGCACAAATGATTCGTTTTTCTTTAATCCTCATATGTTTCAGTTTAGTAGGCACTGTACTTGCACAGCAGCTAAAGATAAAAGGAGTCACTATGGTAGCTCCTAAACATGAGTTTACAAATAACCCATTAACTGAAATAGCAGATCACGAAGCAAATTGGGTTTGTCTGGTACCGTTTGCCTTTATGAGCAAGGGGGAAACAAGATTATCCTATGGTGCGAAATGGCAGTGGTGGGGAGAAACAAAAGAAGGGCTTCGTAAATCTGTGCGCAGCGCAAAAGAAGCAGGACTCAATGTGATGCTCAAACCACAAATTTATATTCACGGTACGTGGATAGGAGACATACATTTTAAATCTGATGACGAATGGCAAGACTGGGAAAAACAGTATCGAGAATATATAATGATGATGGTTGGGATTGCGAAAGAAGAAGGTGTTGGCATGATTTGTATTGGTACAGAAATTAATCACTCGATAAAAAAGCGAGAGCAATTTTGGAGGTCGCTTATCTCAGACATACGCAAAGACTATGATGGCTTGTTGACCTATTCTGCAAATTGGGATTCATACAAAGATGTCTCTGTGTGGGATGCCTTGGACTTTATAGGCATCAGTGCTTATTTCCCATTATCTAAAACTGACACACCTACGCAACGAGAATTGCTTAGAAAATGGAGACCAATTATAACAAAGCTAGAGTTGTATAGCGAACAAAAAGAAAAACCAATTTTATTTACGGAATATGGATATTTAACTGTTGATGGTTGTGCACACCGAGCATGGGAGTTAGAGAAAAAAGTCCACGAACTTAACATAAACGAAAAAGCTCAAGCAAATGCGATGGATGCTTTATTCATGGCCAACTGGAATCAAAAATATTGGGCAGGTGGTTTTTTGTGGAAATGGTTTCCTAATATGGATGGGCATGAAGGTTACCCAGAAAAAGACTATACACCGCAAAATAAATTATCTGCGTCGGTACTAAAGCGTTGGTACAGTCGAGATTAGCAAACACTACGGATTGAAATCGTGATATGAAAGTATATAAGACAGTAAAAGGATTGCAAAATCATATTGCTAAATTAAAGAAGTCAAAAAAACGTATTGGGTATGTTCCCACATTGGGTGCATTGCACGACGGCCATATGTCGTTAATTCATAAATCAAATGAGCAATGTGACATTACCGTATGCAGTATTTTTGTCAATCCTACACAGTTTAATGAGAAATCAGATTTATCAAAATATCCAAGGACTTTTGATGCAGATAGTAAACTGCTGAAAGAAAATAATTGTGATGTTCTTTTTTTCCCTGATGTAAAGCAGATATATCCTAAAGATGTGGACACAAGAGTGAAGATTGATTTTGGGAAATTAGATAGTGTGATGGAAGGGGCACATCGTCCTGGACATTTTGACGGTGTGGCTCAAGTTGTGAAACGGTTATTAGATATAGTCAAACCACATGAGTTGGTCATGGGGCAAAAGGATTTTCAGCAAGTTGCCATTATACGCCACATGCTCAGTGCATTGAAGATGAAAACGAAATTGGTAATTGGTCCGACTGTGCGAGAAGATCATGGACTTGCCATGAGTTCGCGTAATGAACGTCTGTCTAAAAAGCTAAGACAAGAAGCCGCAATAATAAATAAGACTTTATTATGGGTGAAGGATAACGTTAAAAAATATGATGTTCCGACACTAGAGAAAAAGGCAATTAAAAAAATGAATTTACCAAAATTCAAGCCTGAATATTTTGAGATTGCTGATGGGATCACTTTGCAACCAATAAAAACGATCGGGCGTAAAAAGTATGTTGTTGCTTGTACGGCCGTATGGGCTGGCAAGGTTCGGTTGATTGATAATTGTGTATTGATTGATAAGCTATGAGTGAGCACTGAGTCGCTACAGGCGTCCCGCCTTAGTAAAAAAAGTGTGTAGCTGAAGGCGTCTCGCCTCAGCAAATAAAAAAGTGCGTCGCTGAAGGCGTCCCGCCTCAGAAAAAAAAGAATAATACATTCCGATGGATTTATTATACGCATGCCACTATAGCAAATAAAAAGTGTATCTCTGAAGGGGGGCGCCACAGCATTGCGCACTCTGCGTCCATGTAGGCGTCTCGCCTCATGAGCCACAATAATTTCAATGGCGGATAAATGTCGATGATTTTAGATTAAAATCCTACTTATTGACTGTGTCAGCCGAATAATACGATTGTATCTTAGCCAATGGTATTTTACTTGAATTATCTAAAATATTAAATGCTTAAACATAAGATACATCTACAATCAAAGTCTTGGTATCAACACTCGAATGTCTACGCTAAAGGATTTGTAATTGATGAGTCAGGTATTTACACGAAAGAGAGACTTTGTATCAAGGTGTTAGAATGTATAGACAATCCAAACCAATTTATCTCCGGCGAATTTGCTGCAATTATTATTGAAGAAGAACAGGTCCGTTTGATTGCTGATACAATACGGTCAACGCCAATATTCTATACGGTCAATGGTAATCAATTGCACATTTCAGATGAGTGTTCTAGTCTTCGCAACGAAGAATTGGGGATTTCGTTAAATAGAGATGCAGTTACATCATTTTTGTATTCAGGTTATGTTCACAGTAATTACACATTAAATAAAGATGTTTTTCAAGTTGAAGCTGGTACAATAGTAAGTATTAAACACGGTAAGAAAGAAATTTTCGATTATGCTAAGCCACAGGATGTTAATTTGCAGCATCAATCTTCAGGGGATTTGCTGAAGGTTTTATCGGATGTTTTTGATGATTATATTGAAGTAATCAATGGTCGGGAAGTAGTTGTTTCTTTATCTGGTGGTTATGATTCTAGGTTAGTATTGGCGATGTTTTATTTGAAAAAATATGATCGTGTTAGTTGTTTTAGTTATGGTCGCCCTTCTCTTGTTGAGTTGGAAAATGCCAAACTAGTTTCAAAGAAATTAGGATACAATTGGCAATTCATAAATTATGATGACATATTCGATGGTAGTCTGCTGGAAAGTGATTCCTTTCAAGACTATTGCAGATATGCTTCTAATGATACTAGCGTGTTTTTTTGTAAACAGTATTTTCCTGCGGCACATTTAAAGTCGAATAAACGTATGGATTCAAATGCAGTGATCATTGCAGGTCACACAGGAGATGTATTAAGCGGTGGTCATTTGAGTGCTTCGATGAGTACAAATAGATTTAGTACAGATAAATTTATACATCACGTAATAAAAAGGCACTTTCATTTCCATAGCTATAAATCCGATTTGTTCAATATTTTATCTAAATCAATGGAGATAGATACATCTATTCATCCATGGATTGCCTATGAGTCTTGGGAGCGTAAAAACAGGCAGTCTAAGTTTATTGTAAATTCAAATCGAGCGTTTAATTATTTTGGATATAGCACACTCATGCCACTATGGGACAGACGCATAATTGAGTTTTTTAAAAAACTGCCATTTGAGCAAAAGTATCGTTCTAAATTGTATAGAGATACCTTGAGAGAGTTAGTCTTTGAACCACTAGGTATTAATACAATAAATGAAACTCAGCCTTCACGTAGTCAATTGATTAAACAGAAAGTAAAAGATCAAATCAAAATGGTCTTTCCTAAATCAGTAACAAATCAGTTTATTGATTATTCTGACCCTTTCTATTACCAGGAGGTAATCAAGCTAATGGAGTCTACGGGGTTTACATTTGTTACTCCTAGACAGAAAAACATCTGGAATGCTTATTTACCTCAGTGGTATTTACACAAGGAATTTAAATTAAATCACTCGGATATAGTACACATAATTAACAAATAGTCCTGGGCTAAATCAAATGAGTTTATTTTAAAATAATCATACTATTTAACAGGAGTTTAAGACGGTTATATATCTATTAACAAGCCTATAACAACAGGTTGTAATCAAGGTCGTTTTTAAATAGTATTTATGATGGACTAATAGAAGAAGATCATCAACTTTAGTTTTTGATTTAAAAATGACAATAATACGATGAGATTAACTATCACCTGCACGTTGTGTATCACAATGGCTTTATGCTTACTTCCACAGTTTAGTTCTGCCCAATTAAAACCTGTGCAGCTTATTCAAGAGAAATCAGATGAGCCTAATAGGAAATTTATTATCGGTATTCAAGATTTTGGCTTTGGTAGCCCAAACAGATTTAATGTTTCTCCGTATATCGCTTATAATTTGAATAAACATATTGCTGTTGGAGCCGAATTTAGATATTCTAACCTTAAATCCACTTTTGATGATTCTGGTACAACTGTAACGACTTTTCAACAACGAACTTTAGGTTATGGACTTTTTTGTAGGTATACAGTTAATCCAAAGAACAAACTTTCTGTTTTTGCTGAACTGACAGTAGGGCACGATTTCATAAATACAGAAGATAATGTTGCACGTAATGGTGCCACTTTTGAGTCAAGTAATGGGTTCTCTTCCAGACTTGATTTTGGGGTGAAATATAAGATTAATGATAGATTTAATTTCATACTGGACATAAGAGGAGTGTCTTACGATTTTTCATCAAATACTGTTGATTATAATTTCAGATTAGATTCGTTTTCTCCAGGGATTGAGATTAAGTTTTAATGAGGAGTTCAATTATAATTATAATAGAACATCAATAATTTTTTTATAAATATTAAACAACTAACTATGAGACAGTGTATTATCACCTTGTGTGCTATTTTCATTATTTATTTATTTCCACAAATTGGTATTGCTCAATCACAAATTGACAGTATTAGTGATCACAAGTCCGAACAGCGTGATCGCAAATTTATATTTGGAGGACAAATCAGTGGTAGTTTAGGAGATGTAGATCAATTTGGATTTAATTCTTATGTTGGTTACAGATTAAATAAACGCTTTACCACGGGTGTCGAATTTGGATATAATAGTGTCAATGTTCCTTTTATGGAGTCATTTAGTGCAAAAAGTTTTGGTTATAGTATATTTGGCAGATATACGTTTAATCCAGATGATAGACTATCTGTATTTGCTCAACTATCAGCTGGACAAAATATTGTTACTATAACAAATAATGCAAATCTTCATCCTGGTTTAGTCTCTTCGAGTATTGACTCATTTGGCTCTAGCATTGATTTGGGAATAAAGTATAAGATTAATGATCGATTCAACTTTTTGCTTGATATCGGAAATGTGTTTTATAATTTTACATCAAGCAACCTTATTTTTGATTTTGGTTTGAGGTCTTTCTCTCCAAGATTTGAGATTAAGTTTTAATATTTTTCAAAAGCAAGAATATAGTGTAGACTTTGGGATCGAAATCTTAGGATCGAAAACGTAGTTTCAAATAATATGATTGCAACAGTTCAATCATATTATGTTGAAGTTGCATGCTCCGAAAATATGATTATGAATAAATTGTTCTGTACTGAAGTTGCCGATTGTGGTTAGTTAATTAGCATGTTTAAGCTCGATCTTTTTAAGGCCTTCATCAATCATGTCTCTGGATAGCCAATAGCCTCTAACCATAACGCCAGCTATGTCCTGTGCATTCGAAATGTCTTCCAAAGGATGCTTATTTAGTAGAATAAAATCAGCTGAGGCCTTTTCTTGAATAGTTCCAAACTGACCTGAAGCACTAAAAAAATCTGCTGGTCCTGAAGTACCACTTTTGAGTATGTCATAATTTGACATGCCAGCGTTTGCCATTTCTTTCATTTCATGGTGAAGCGAAAAGCCTGGCACATTCATAACTTGAGGTGCGTCAGAGCCTAGCAATATTGTAACACCTCTTTTGTACAGTGCCGATAATAATTGTGTGCGAATACTGTTGTAACTGCTCCATTGTTCCGCTGAATAATCCTCATTATTAATTAATTGTTCTTTATTTTGTCTCCAAGCGAATCTTGTTTTTGAAGGCATGTATTTCATCTCTGACGCCAATAAATCTCTTGCAGGATCAGTAGGGGAGAACCATCTTGTAAATAGTGTTTGTGTCAATACGACACTAACATTTGCTTCCTTAGTTTTGCTGACTAAATCTTTGATATTTTTTAGATCAGCCAGATGGGTAAAATTATACCCAAAAAATCCGTTTTGATCTGGAGCCACATTTGCACTTGATGGGACTAGTCCTTCGAGATAGCCGTCAAGGTGATCTATAGTTCCATAACCCGCTTCGATCGCCCGGTTGATACCAACGTCAACTGGGACGTGTCCGGCGAATCTGATGCCCACTTCTTTTGCAGTACTTTCTAATTGTTGCCAGACATCTAATTTAATGCCAGGATGAATTTTTAAGAAGTCGTATCCATCGTTTTTATAAGCGGTCACTTTTTCAATGGCCGTAGCCTTGTCTGGAATAGAATTTCCATTGCATGACGGACTTGAAGTATAAATTCTTGGGCCTAGTATTTTGCCGTCAGCGATATCTTTTCTCAAAGTCAGATGATATGGGTCGCCTAACATTCCTCTAATAGTTGTAATTCCCTGCGACAGATAAAGAAATAGCGTCTCTTTTACATAGCTATCGTCTTCATCTTTAGGTGTTGGTATATGGGCATGCATTTCTGTTAATCCTGGCATCAAATACTTGCCTGTCCCATCAATTATTTGTGCCGCTTGAATATTTAAATCTTTACCAATTTTTGCAATTTTGGTATTTTCAATTAAGACGTCTTGTTCGACGCTAGTAGTCTTCTCTTCTTCAACTTGAAGGATCGTCACATTCTTAATTAGAATTCCAGACGAGGATATCGGCGCTTTTTGTCCGCAACTAAAAAGACACGTTATAAGAAACAACAGAGTTAGGTGTTTCATGTTATTTGATTTTTTGTGTGTCCTTTATAATCTTTACTTCATGAGCCAATGTCACTGCGGCCTCTTTGATTTTAATATTCTCTGAATAAAACCATTGTGCTGATGCTCCTTCCTTTTCTAGTATGATCACCGCGTATCCGTGATCTCGTCCATTGACGAAATCTAAGTGAGGATTCATAGCTTTAATCGCTCCCTCGGCCATCAAGACTTTTTGATCTTCTGTGCTTTCGTTCCAATTAGAGGAAGTGATACTTGGTGTGCCAATTTCGACAGCACATGAATTTGGTGTTTCCTTATAGGTTTTGATATCACTCGGTACTTCAAATGCCCACGAAGCATGTGTATCTCCTGTGATGAAAATAGTATTCTTAATATCTTCTGAATTGAGGTGATTAATGATTTTATCTCGCTCATATGCATATCCATCCCAAGCATCTAAATTTATAGGATCTTCTGGTCGTACCAAACTCAAATCTGTCGGTGAGAAAATAACTTGGTTGCCTATTATTTTCCAAGTAGCATTTGATTGCTTTAAGTTATAAGTAAACCAATTGTATTGTTTTTGTCCTAACATGGTTCGTTCTTTGTCTGCGCCCTCTACTGTATTAGAAGGTTCTTCACGACCAGTATATCTTTCGTCCAGCATGAGTAGGTCGACATTATTACCAAAGGAAAATTTTCGATATAATTCTCCATTCGGTTGATCGCGAATAGGTTGCCATTCATAATAAGCTTTCTTCGCGGCACGTTTTCTCGCCATGTAATCACCTTCATCTTCTTGATGATTTTGGGCGCCGTCCACGTATGCATTATTCGCTATTTCATGATCGTCCCAAATCATAATAAAGGGATGCATTTGATGTGCTTTTTGCAGCGCTTCATCTGTTCGATATTGTGCGTAGCGGGTTCTGTAATCTTCGAGAGAAATTAACTCCGCATCTGGTTGATGTTTTCTAACGAAAGTAGAATCTCCATAGACGCCTTGTTGGTATTCGTAGATGTAATCTCCGAGATGAACAACGGCGTCTAATTCTGTCGTTGCAATTTTATTGTAAGCATTAAAATATCCAAATTCATAATTACTACAACTGACAATAGCCAAGGCTGTGCGTTCAGTATCAGTGCTTAAAGTTTTTGTCTGCCCGACAACAGAACTCACACCTGCAAATATAAATCTGTAGTAGTATTTAGTTCCTGGTAGGAGTTTGGTGGCATCTACTTTAATCGTAAAATCAGATGCAGCACTTGTACTCATATTTCCTCCTCGAACAATATTAGAGAAATCTGGCTGGTCACTGATCTCCCAACGGACCACAGCTGCCCTGTCGATCGTATTGACTCTTGTCCATAAGATCACTGCATCTTCTAGTGGATCTCCTGAGGCTACACCATGAGTGAAGATTTCTTCTGAAGTAAGGTTAGACTTTTGATTGTTATTTTTTTGCGATGTTTCACTTACCTTATCACTGCAAGCGCTAAGGAAAAAAAGGAGGCAAACTGAGGTAATTATCCGATACATAATGTTGTCTTTGAATTAAAGATAAGAAAGCAAATTGTGCTTCCTGTTTTTCTAGGTCTGATTAAAAGTACTTAAGTCGCTCCTTTTGAGCTTTATTTTATGCCAGTCTTAATTGGCTATATCCTTGAGCGTTCTTGACAACCTGAATCTGTGTGGTAATTCTTTGCTTTAAGGAAGCTACGTGAGAAATGACGCCGATTACCTTGCCGCTTTCATGTTGTAACTTTTCAAGCGTGCTTAGCGCAAGATCTAAGGTCTCCGGATCCAAGGTGCCAAATCCTTCATCAATAAATAAACATTCCAATCGCACATTCTGTGAAGCTAAATCACTAAGACTTAAAGCCAATGCCAAGCTAATGATAAATGTCTCTCCACCGCTTAAGGTTTTTACTGATCTTCTGGAGCTTCCTTGATTTTGATCGATGACAAATAAATCCTCGCTGTTGGTATTAGGATCTAAAAGATATCTGTCTGTTAAGCCAGTAAGTCTGGCATTCGTAAATGAGATCAATCTGGTTAAAGTTAATTCTTGCGCGTAATTGGCAAACTTATTACCTGTACTATCACCGATTAATTCTGTCAATAACTGATATCTCTTATTAGCTGAAAGTGCGGCTTGAAGTTCCTTTGTTTTATGCTTATGTTGCGCTTGAAGTTTGTTGTCAGATTCTATCTTTTCTTGACATTTGCCAAGGCGGATGTTGTTTTCGTTTAAGGTGTTTTTTAGCGTAGCAATTTGATTGACAATTTCTTCAAGTGGTTGGCTTGGGATATCGGATTGTTCAATTTTATTCTGGGTGCTCGCCAGCTTTTCTTTTCGTGTTTTTAATCTTACTGCTGAATCTCTGAGTTGACTTGCCTTTTCTTCTATTCTTTGTTTTTTATCTACGGAGAGAAAATAGTTTAAAGCATCTTCTGTATCCTTATAGCCTAAGGACAAGATAACTTTGTCTAAATCCTTGGTGATGTCTGTGATCTTCTTGGTGTAGAGTTCTATTCTTTGTGCTGTGTCTTTGGCGCTTTTGCTGGCATTGTTAAAACCTGTTTCTGCTGCCTTGAATCGATTCTCAATTTCATTTGCCTCGCTGTGTGGGTCCCTTCCTTTATAAATTCTTTGACGGTGGGAATCTATTTGATTATAGTGAGAAATAGTTGTAGCGATCTTCTCAAATAGTGTTTTCAGTGCTTGAAGGTCATTAATTTCTTCCTTGGCGGAAAATAAAGATTCAATGCGTTCAATTTGTTTTTCTAATTTAAGTCTTGCGTCGCCTGATCCATCGAAGGTATATTCTTTTGTCCAAGGATTATCTGAAACCAATTCTTTCAATTGTATTTTTGCCTTTGAGATGAGTGCTTCTAAGTCTTTTGTGGTTTGATCGATAGTGGCTTGTTGACTAATGGCTACATCTTTTCTTTTGTCGCATTCATAAAATGATTTTTCTTCCCTTTTCAATTGCTCTTTAAGTGCTTCTAATTTTAGTTGCTCTTGCCCAAATGAAGCCAAGGCTTGATGTGCACTTAGTGGGTGTTCTGTTGATCCACAAACAGGACAAGGTTCGCCGTCTTTTAGATCGTCTCTCAGCGCCTGCGTTTTGGCCGTGCTAACTTTTTGTTCTTGGATTTTTATTTCTGCTGTTGCTTCATTTATCTTTTTTTGTAATTGAGTGATGATCTCTTTGTCTTTCTCAATTTTTAGAAAAAGCTGCGACTTTTGATCATTATAAGTACTTATTTGTTTTCGTGCTATGTCGTTTTCATAATATATCTTGTCAATCAAATTTGTAACTTGAATTCGTCGATGCAGTTCGCTTAATTCTTGATTCAAGACTGTTGTATTGATTTCCCCTGTTGTATTTAATTCTTTTGTTCTTTGTGCGATAAGTTGCAAAGCTTGCTTTGGATCTTTGCCAAAACTTACTTTGAGGTTTTGTTTGCCTTGAATGTTGCGAACATCATTCCTTAAATCATTTCCTTTGCCTAGTAGTAATTTAAGATCATTATCAAGCTCATTTACCTTTTTGACAAAATCTATCATTTTGTCATTTATGTTTTCAGCTGTGACAGTTTGGCCAATGAAGGAGCTGAACTCTTTTAAGGTAAGCTCTTTTCTTTCTTTATACTTTTTGATTTGCTCCTTGTATTCTGGCAAATGGACAGATTCGTGTTTTAAGTCTTTTTTTAATCCACTGAGCTCATTCAGTTTGAGTTGGTAAGGTTCGAGTTGTTTGTGTTTTTGTAGTTTAAGATCATCTAACTTGAAGTGTTCTTTTTCTTTTTCTAACTGAGCTTGCACTTCACTTATAGCCTGTTCCTCTTTTTTTATTTCTTTGATAGTTTCGAGAATGGTTTTTTGCCCTTCTAGTTTCTCTATATCTTTTAAGGTCTTTTTGTTAGTGGCAGTGAGGTCTTTGATTTCTGATTGTAATGACGCACGCTCTTCTTCACTCATAAATTCAAAGGCATCGAGAGTGGCACGCAAGAAATCAGTTTTTTCCTTTTTCTCTTTATTTAATTGAAAAGCTTGTTTGCCTATTTCTCTATAGATATGTGTGCCAGTAATATCTTCTAAGAGTTTTCCACGCTC